>CAZNRF010000100.1:0-10285 GCA_964575075.1 uncultured Spirochaeta sp.
CCCGCCATCCCACCGGTCGGTGCCCCGGCGGCGACGGCGGTACCGGGTTGGGCCGCTGTGCCGGGTTGGGCCGCTCGGCCGGGTTGGGCCGCTGTGCCGGGTTGGGCCGATGCGTCCTCGCCGAGGTCCCAACCCCGTTCACTCATGGAAGAAACCCGTGCCTCGTACGAGAGATCCGCCCACCCTTCCGACTCTGAGCTTGGCGAGCGCGAGGAGGCCCCGGAGAGAAGACCTTCCGCCTCCACCAGGATGCGGTACAGCGTTTTAAAATGGTGTTCACTACTCACAGATCATACTCCACATTCTGCAAAAACAGTCCGGCCGCCGGCGCTGTGGTACCCGCCCGGGAGCGGTCTCGGGCTTGGAGCAGCTCGTCTATCGACGCGACCACCTGATCCCCACGTTGCCGTCGCTGCTCTCGAGCTATCAGGGTGCCAATAATGGAGCGTACCATATGCCAGAGAAATCCGTCGGCCCCAATCGCAAACGTCAGCCGGTCTCCCTCCTTCACGAACTCCGCATACTGCACCGTTCGCACCATATTGGCATCGGAATCCCGGCGCGCTGCAAAGGTGGAGAAGTCGTGGCATCCCACGAGCTGTTCCGCGTCGTCCCGGAGCCGTGCGAGGTCCGGCGCAAATGGGATCGCCCAGGTGTAGTGGCGCAGATGTGGCAACTGAACGGGGGCGATCACAAGGTGGTAGGTATAATGGCGAAGGACCGCGTTGTATCGGGCGTGAAATCCATCGGCCACCACCCTGGCACTGAGAACCGCCACATCCCGGGGGAGGCGGCTGGTGATCGCTGCGGCCATGCGGTGCTCGGGGATTGAGTCACGGTCCGACTCGAAACTGACGTACTGCCCCACCGCATGAACTCCAGCGTCCGTACGCCCCGCTACCACCGTATGCACCGGATGCCCGTGGAGCTCATGGAGGGCGTGCTCCAAAACGGCTTGTACCGTGCGCTCTCCCCGCCGCTGCACCTGATAACCGGAAAACTCCGTGCCGTCATAGGCAACCCGGATGAGATAGGTTCGCATTACTCCTCCGGAGAGGTGTTGCTGTCTCCAAGCTCCTTGGAGATCGCCTCGTACACGTCCCGAGCGTTATCAAGAATCGCGGCGGGCTTGTTCTTGCTGGCCTTGCCCATGCCAAAAATGCGGGCCACCGTGCGCTTGGCTCGGTCCAAAGCAAGACGTCGCGCTTCCGGATCAGATCGCGGACCGTACTCGTACTCCAGCAGTCCCGACATGTACAGAACACCATCGTATCCGTAGTTCTTGTCCAGATCCGGACCCAGATGCTTGGCCCCGGACAAGGGCTGACGTCCGTCCTGCTCTCCTTCCACGGCGCGCGTGTAGTAGTAGCGCGCTTTTCGATAGAACACTCGCGCCAGGTAGTCGAAGTTCTCCGATGGTTGCCGTCGGTGGAGGTCGTTACAGAGCCACGCCGCGCGGAGCTGACTGACCCCCGCTTTGAAGATCGGCGAAAACTGCTTGGGGAAGTGCTCGTAACACATTGCAGCAAAGACGTAACTGGCCACACCCTCTTCGAGACCTCGGGGTTGCGTAAAGTCAAGCGCCGGAAAGATCTCCGACATCGCCTCCCGGCGCTTGTCCGTCTCGTCCCGGAGGGTATCAACGATCGATTCCGGAACGTTTGTAAAATCCTCGTGATAGACGCCATAGTAGCAGGAGGGACAGACCGTAACCGGATAGATGAGAGGGTATACCTCCCCAAACTGCTTGGACGGCTCGTAATTGCGCCGGAGCTCCCGGGTGAGATTACCGGCGATCTGCCGACCCCGGCCGGTCCGCATCTCTTCCCGGAATACGTTCTCCTCACAAACGGGGCATTCAATCGGTGTTTTTGAAAAAAACGTCAATGCTGCATTGGCCGCCACGGCGTACTCTCCTCTCTCAACCCTCAATCACCACCATAGCGATCGCATGTTCCTGCTCATGGGTAAGCGACAGCCATAGTTGGTGCCCGCCGATCCGGGAAAGCGCCCGCGCCGCCGGGCCACTCACGTGGAGCTCCGGTTTGCCCAGGGCATCGTTCACAACCCACACGTCCCGCAAGCCGAATCCGCGAAACCCCGTGCCGAGGGCTTTTGCAAACGCCTCTTTCGCGGCAAACCGCGCCGCCAGAGAGAGCGCGGCGCCGTCCCGACGCTCGTAAATCGCATCGCGTTCTTGCTCCGCGAAGTACCGTGACAGAATATTCGGATCCGCAACCCACCGGCGCATTCGCTCCACCGCAACCACGTCAACTCCGATGCCACGAATCACTCCTCCGTCTCCACTTCCAGCAGCACTGAGGTCGGCTCGTAGCGCAGCACGACGAATCCCGACGGCACGATGGGGCGCACCGGAAGCCGTACGGACCCGGCGGCATCTACCGAGGAAGCGTCCACCGATAACTGAATATCACCGGGCGCGATGCGCTCCACGTCGAGCTGCCGCGCCTGAACGCGGACCAGTCCCGCCGGGAGACGTTCCGCCAGTCGAAACTCCGGGTCCAGGCCGGTTACAACCAACTCCACCGACTCGAACGTTTCCAGCACGACCGACTCTTCGATGACTCCGCGCACCTCTACCACCGACCCTCCGGGGAACCGTACCAGGGGATCCGGCCGCACCAGGCGAATTCGCTCGGTGAAGTCTTCTCTTCGCGTGGAAAGATCGACCTCTTCGGTACGGACGACGTCCAGACCCTCCACGACGCTCCGCGGTCCTTCCACCTGCACGGAAGACGGACTCATCACGAGCTGCGTCATTTCATAACCCGCCGCGGGAAACCCGCTGGTGGAGGGTTCCACCTCGAGACTGCTCAGCAGCTTCTCCTCCAGCTCAACCTGTACCGAATCAGGCTCCACCGTGATCTCCAGTGCACCGGTTTCCCCGGCTGTGCCCTCGCGCTCCACCAGAACCGGCGTGCGGTACTCACCCTCCGAGGTATACCGGCGCAGGTCGATGTACGCCCGCAGATCGTCCTCCACCACACGGAATACCTGCTGGGATTCCCCTCTCAGCCGAACTCGAGCCTGCTGCGGATAGGTTGAGGCGGGAACCAACTCGTTGTTCAATTCTAACTCGAGGGGCACGGTGACGAACCGCTCTTCAAGGCGAGTGATGTCATGGAATACGAGGAGGAGCAACGCCGCTGCGAAGGACAGAATTTTCGCCGGCCAGTTTCGAAAGACCCGCTGCAGGAATGCGTTAATCTGCAAGTTCTGCCACCTCCTCTTTCGCGGGAGACGCCGGGCGCGGGCCCAAGTTCAGCAGTTCGCTGAGCTGATCCCGGATCTCTTCGGTGGTGAGATCATAGTAGAGGTTGGCGTCGTAGGCGAGACTCACTGCCCCGCTTTCCTCACTCACCACCAGCACCACCGCATCACTTTCCTCTGCGAGACCAAGAGCGGCCCGGTGACGGGTTCCAAAGCTGCGGCGGACATCCATCTGCTCGGACAGCGGCAGGAAACAACCTGCCGAGGCGATACGACCGTTTTCGATCACCACCGCGCCGTCGTGGAGTTCGGTGTCATGGCTGAACAGGGATAAGAGCAGGGCGGAGCTGACTTCGGAGTCCAGGGCCGTACCCGTCTCGATGATATTCTTTTGTCCCACAGATCGGCTGAATACGATCAAAGCCCCGCGCCGACGAAACCCGAGCGTTTCCGCAGCGAGGAGCACCGCGTCTATCTGCTGGGGGCGCGCGCCGGAGTTCAGGTGAAGCCATGTACCCTGACCGATTCGCGTGAAAATCTTTCGGAGTTCCGGCTGAAAAATGATGGCGATACCGATCACGAAGCTGGGCGCAAGGAGGTTGATAAGCCACTGCAGCGTCCTCAGATTCAAAAAAATGGATACCGCGTAGAGGATTCCGAGAAATAGCGCTCCGCGTACCAGTTGGACCGCCCGGGTCTGGACGAGGATCTGGTACCCGCGGTAGATGAGGAAACTCAGAAGCAGTACGTCCAGCGCCGGAAGCACCAGCTCTCGAACGATCCAGAAATCCTGCAGCGCGCCCATTGTGGTGGCTATTGTACACCAGACGCCCCTATCGTGGGACGTCCCCTGGGGCAAAAAAAAGAACCATGGTGTCTCGAGGGACAGGCCATGGTTCTCGGGCGCGGTAGCGCCGGTGAGGCATTGGGAGCGCTACTTCCGCTTTTTGTGACGGTTTTTCCGTAGCTTTTTCTTCCGTTTATGCGTGGCAATCTTCTTACGTTTGCGCTTTCGTCCGCAGGGCACTGGCGTCTCCTTCTATGTGTAGGTCTCGGCTCTCTTCAAAAATGAGCCGTTAGTATGCTGGTGCTACCGATGCATGTCAAGAACCGGTGTACAGGTATCCCGCAGCCGCTGCCGGTCATCGGCGTGGACCCATTGCACACCGGGAAGTCGGCGAAAAAACGTCTCCTGACGCTTCGCGTATCGTCTCGTGTTGCGAACGATCATCCCACGGACATGATCCAGCGTTGCATCGCTCCACGGAGGCGATCCCCCTACGTCGAAAAACTCACGATATCCGATCGTCCGCAAACCCGGATCGCTGGGTGAATAGCCACAGTCCACCACGCGAACAACCTCATCGGGGAGCCCGTCCTCAAACATCCGGTCCACCCGGGCGGCGATGCGCTGATACAGCTCCTCCCGAGGCCGGTATAAACCAACAATAACCGGCGTCACCCCGGATCGGGGCGTTGAGGGAACCGTGTAGGAGGACAGTGGGCGACCTGACGTGTGATAGACTTCAAGCGCCCGCACTACCCGGTACCGGTCATTCGCGGCGATCCGTCGATCACTCTCGGGATCCACCACGCGGAGTTCCCGCCGCAGCGCCTCCAGTCCGTCCCGGCACAACCGATCTTCCAGCCGGCGCCGGAGGGCGCTGGAACCCTGGGGAGTACCGGGAAGCCCGAAGATGTAGCCGTGATGATAGAAGGCGGTACCGCCGCAGATGACCGGAGCCGCTCCTCGATCACGGATCTCAGAGACGAGCGCGTCGGAGGCCTCCACAAATCGCCCGACATTCCACGATTCATCCGGAGATACCACGTTGATAAGATGGTGCGGTATGCGTCGAAGCAGGTGGTCGTCAGGCTTGGCGGTGCCGATATCCAACATACGATACACTTGCCGGGAGTCGGCAGAGATGATCTCAAGAGGAACGGTGGTAGAGTCGTGGGTCAGCACATCGAGAGCTGCGGTTTTTCCCACCGCAGTGGGGCCAACCAGCAGCAATGTGGGTGTCGACATATCCATAGGAAACACGGAATCGCCGTCCGCGTCTATGTTGTCGTGCGGGGACCGATTAGCTTTCGGTGAGTTCGAACCGAACTTCGTTTTCTATGACTTCACGAATCGCCTGAGAAACGACCTTGTCGCCCTCTTCGGCTACGCTGCCATGCTCATCAGAACTGAACGCTCGACGGATCTCACCGATTTGGTATGCACGACGGACGATAGCTGAAGTCAGCTCATAGATGTTTCGTTCGTCTTCAAGCAGAGTATTGAGGGGAATTGCCATGGAGCCTCCGAAACGGAAGAATACCCGGGACGCCCCCGGAGGTCAACACACCGCGGACCACCTCCCCTCGGCAACCTTGACGAAGTGCACGTGATCGTCGAACATTCAGCGCGAATACAAGGAAGGTATGAATGGCGGAATCAGCTCTTGTAATTGTAGAGTCACCAACGAAAGCACGCACGATCAAGCGGTTTCTCCCGAAGGGCTTCGTCGTCGAGGCCAGTATCGGTCATGTCCGGGACTTGCCGCAATCAGCTTCAGAAGTCCCCGCCAAATACAAGAAGGAGCCCTGGTCCCGGCTGGGGATCAACGTGGACAACGGGTTTGCTCCGCTGTACGTCACCCCAAAGGGCAAGAGCAAGGTGATTCGACATCTGAAAGATCAGCTGAAGTCCGCCGATGTTCTCTACCTGGCCACTGATGAAGACCGGGAAGGAGAGAGCATCTCCTGGCACCTGCTGGAGATACTAAAACCCAAGGTGCCGGTGCGGCGGATGGTCTTTCATGAGATTACCAAGCAGGCGATCGAAAACGCGTTGGAAAACTACCGCAGCGTTGATCTGCAGCTGGTACGCGCCCAGGAGACGCGGCGCATTCTGGATCGCCTCTACGGGTACACCTTGTCGCCGCTCATTTGGAAGAAAATTGCCTACGGGCTCTCGGCGGGACGCGTGCAATCTCCGGGGCTACGGATGATCGTGGAGCGGGAACGGGAACGCATCCGCTTTAACCCTGCGGTGTACTGGGACCTTCTCGCCCGGTTGGAGAAGCCCGGCAGCGATCCTTCCTTTGAGGCGCGCCTCATTGAATACGACGGAAAACGGCTGGCCGGGGGGAAAGACTTTGATCCGGAGACCGGCACTCTCAAGGCAGACACGGCCCTTCAACTCACGGAGGAAGCCGCTACAGCGCTCCAGACGGACCTACGCGAGCAGCCGTGGACGGTAGATGAGATTTCCTCCCGAGACACCACCAACCGCCCGGCGGCCCCCTTTATTACCTCCACGTTGCAACAAGAAGGCAACCGCAAGCTGGGCCTCAGCGCCCGGGAGACGATGCGAACCGCGCAACGACTGTATGAAGAGGGGTACATCACCTACATGCGGACCGACAGTCCGACGCTTTCCTCGGAAGCGGTGGCCGGAGCCCGAACGCAGATCGAGACGCTGTACGGTTCCGATTACCTCTCTGAGAAACCCCGGCAGTTTACCTCTTCCAGCGGTGACGCGCAGGAAGCGCATGAAGCAATCCGCCCGGCGGGGACTACATTTCGCCATCCGGAGGAGTCGGGTCTGACCGGTCGGGAACGCGCCCTCTACGAGCTGATATGGAAACGAACGGTAGCCAGTCAGATGGCGGATGCCCAGAAGCGCTCCCTCGGGGTGAAGATTCGGGTGGGAAACGCGGTATTCAACGCCACCGGGAATCGCATTATCTTTCCCGGTTTCTTGCGCGTCTACGTTGAAGGAAAAGATAATCCCGAAGCGGCCCTGGAGGACAAGGAAGTGCTCCTGCCTCCCCTGGAAGAGGGGGACGTGCTCTCGGTGCACGATCTATCAGCAGAGCGGCACCAGACGAAGCCTCCCGCCCGCTACACTGAGGCGTCACTGGTGCAACAGCTGGAGAAGCGCGGCATCGGTCGGCCCTCTACCTACGCGTCGATTATCGCCACGTTGTATGAGCGCTCGTATATCCGCCGTCAGGACAAGGCCTTGGCCCCTACCTTCACCGGGATGGCGGTGGTAGAGCTGCTGGAGAACCACTTTCACGAACTGGTGGAGTACAGCTTCACCCGGAACATGGAAGACGCGCTGGATGAGATCGCCTACGGCCAACGTGATTCTCAGCAGTACCTGCAAGAGTTCTATTTCGGCGATACCGGTTTACTCAATCGCGTTGAGCAGCGAGAGAACGAGATCAAACCGGAAGAGTCCCGCAGTATCGCGTTACCGCAACTCTCGGAGCACCAAACGGTGAAGATCGGTCGCTACGGCGCGTATATCATCCACTATGAAGAAGACGAGGAGATTCACGCCTCGATTCCGGAAGAGTACACCCCGGCGGACCTCGATGAAGACGACATTCACGAGCTCATTGAGATACAGAAAAACGGACCCGCCCCGCTTGGACAGCATCCGGAAACGGGACAGAACATTTACTGCTTCACCGGGCGCTATGGACCGTACCTGCAATTAGGCGAAACGCCGGAAGACGGAACCAAACCGAAGCGAGCAAGCCTCCCGAAAGGTGTCAAACCGAGTGAGGTGGATATTCCGCTGGCCGTACGGCTCCTGAGCCTTCCCCGCACCCTGGGAGTCCATCCCGAGACGGGCGATGAGGTGGTTGCCAATATCGGACGATTCGGACCGTTTGTGGTGAGTAATGGAGAGTACCGCTCCCTCAAGAAGGGCGACGACGTCTACGAAATCTCACTGGATCGTGCGTTGGAACTGCTTGCGGAAGAGAAAAAGGGGCGCCGAGGGGCAACGCTCATCAAGGATTTGGGCCAGGACCCCAAAAAGAAGCGAAACGTCGCGGTCTACGATGGTCGCTACGGGCCCTATATCAAGGCCGGCACGAAAAACTACTCTCTTCCCGATGAGAAGCGGACCCCTGAGGCGATTGAGGCGCTCACCATGGAAGACGTGCAGGAGATCATCTCTTCCAAGGGATGAGGGACAGAACGATCACGCTCCGGACGCCCTCATCCTGAGAGGGCGCGCACATCGGCGGCAGTTACACATTTTAGCGCCCGCTCAGCCAGTGCACTACACTGGTCCTCCTGCAGGCGAGAAACGAGATCTTTCGTGCGCGCTACCGCGGCGGGGTTTACGCTGAGCGTCTCCACACCCAGTCCGATAAGTGTGGGAATGGCCAGCGCATCGGATCCAAGCTCTCCACACACGCTCACCGGGATACCTTGCGTGCGCGCTCCTCGCACGGTGTGCCGAATCGCTTCGAGGACGGCTGGGTGCAGTCCGTCGGACAATCGCGTCATCTCCTCGTTACCGCGCTCCGCTGCCATGACGTACTGGGTGAGATCGTTCGTTCCGATTGAGAAGAACGCGGACTCCCCGGCGAGATCCGCCGCGCGAAACGCCGCGGCGGGAGTCTCGATCATCGTTCCCAGTTCCACCGGCCACCGGTGATCTACGCCGTCCGCCACGAGGCCTTCATGGGCTTCCTCAAGTTGTCGGGAGATCATCGTCAGCTCACCGACTTCGGTTACCATAGGAACCATGAACTTGATGTTTCCCCTGCCGGCAACGCGCAGCAGAGCCCGCAGATGGGTTTGCAGCAATCGGTGAAACCGGTCACTCAGGAGGAGCCGAACTCCGCGGACGCCGAGAAACGGATTGGACTCCGCAGGCAGTTGCAGGTACGGAACATCCTTGTCTCCGCCGATGTCGAGGATCCGGATCACTACCGATCGGTCGCCAAACGGCTCGGTCATTTCCTGGAGCGCCGCAACCTGGGCGTCTTCATCCGGCGCGGCCTGAGCCGACAAAAACATGAACTCCGTTCGAAGCAACCCGACTCCGTCGGCACCGTTCTCGACCGCTCGCGCGGCATCGGCGGCGGTTGCAACGTTCGCCCGCACGGGAATAGACGTACCATCGGCCATCGATCCCGGTTGCGCCGCCGCCTTCCGCAGCCGTCGCGCCTCTTCACGCCGCTCAGCGAGGATCGTGGATACTTCCGTGCGACGCGCTTCATCGGGGGCTATTTCCACGGTTCCGGCATCACCATCTACAATAAGCGTCGTACCGTGTACCGCTTCCGCCCAGTCGCCGGCCAGTGGAACTCCCGTAACCATTGGAATCCCCAAGCCCCGGGCAATAATAGCGGCGTGTGACCGAGCGGTTCCATGGACCGTCACGATACCCAGGACGCGGGCCGGGTCCAGGCGCATCGTCTGGGACGGCAGCAGATCATCCGCCACGAGAACCGATGGTTCAGTGGGCATGATCGTCTGTTCCACCATCTCCGGAGCCACCGCTCGGAGCAGGCGCAGTGCAACGTCGGATACGTCGGCGGCACGGGCACGAAGATACGGATCATCCATCGATCCGTACTCCTGCGACAGCTCCTCCGCCGCCAACCAGTACGCTTCAGCGGCAGAGCATGAGCGTTCCCGCAGCACCTGTAGCGCCGATTCTTCCAGTTCCGGATCGAGAAGCAACGTTTCATGGGCGCGGGAGATCTCTGCAGCATCCTGAGTGCTTTCTCGTTCCGCTTCTTCCGCCTCAGCGCGTAGTTCCGCCGCCACCATGTCGCGGGCGATGATTACCGGTTCCAGCATTTGTCGCGCGCGCTCCACGTCCAGTGGTTCCCGACGGGGCGTGACGTGCTCCGGATCGATAGAGACGTGAGCTGCGGCAATGGCATACGCGGACCCCATCGCCAGTCCCGCTGAGGCAGGCACGCCCGATAGTGTCCCGCTCCACCCCCGCATGGTGGGGATGGTAGCGGCCGCATCCGCGTCGGCGTCCATGTCCACTTTCGCATCGGCATCCGCTGCCGGGCCCTGCTCATCGAGTTGGTCCACGTCCGCCTCTCCAAAGTTCTCCGCCACCAGCTCCTCAACCGCTGCTAACAGGTCCGCAGCGTCCGCGCCGGTGGCGCATAGCTCGAAGTGGTCTCCCCGGCGGAGCTGAAGCGTGGCGCTTCGGTTGAGGCTTCGGGCGTTGACCCCCCGCTCGGTGGCCTCTTCCACCCGACGCCGGGTAGCCTCAGCGGTAAAGGCGCCG
>CAZNRF010000101.1:0-10200 GCA_964575075.1 uncultured Spirochaeta sp.
GCAGCCGAAGAGCTACCGGTGATGGCCCGCATCATCACGCTTGATCCACTCCCGGTCGATCTGATCTCCAATCCTGGCTCCATAACCCTGACAGACTACCAACGCGATATCTCCAGTGGGCGGCGCCAGCTGGAGCAGGATCCTCAGCAGATTCGTACCGAGCGAGCTCAAGGCAACGGCGATGACACCGCCACGATCATCTTCACCTCCGGTACCACCGGAGAGCCAAAGGGGGTGATGCTGTCACATGCCAATTTCCTGCACCAGGTTCAGAACGTACCGCTCCTCATTCACGTGGGTCCCGAGGATATCTGGCTCTGCGTGCTGCCGGTGTGGCACAGCTTCGGGCGAATTATGCAGTACGTTACGATGGGCCGGGGGTCCGCTTTGGCGTATTCCAAGCCGCTCGGCAAGATCATGTTGGAGGACTTTCAAAAGGTACGACCCACCTGGATGGCGAGTGTCCCTCGCATCTGGGAGGCGATACGCGCCGGAATATACCGCAACGTCAACGCCCAATCCGCGGTGAGCCGCTCCCTGTTCCACTTCTTTGTAACGGTGGGGGGCATATGGGCATCCCTGCGGGATATGTTTCTCGGCCGTCTGCCGAGATTTCATAGACGAATCCGTATCCTGGATTCGCTTCTTGCCGCCGCGCCGCTCCTGCTGATGACCCCGCTGAAGCTTTTGGGAGATCTGCTGGTGTTCCGAAAGATTCGCGCCAAACTGGGCGGTCGCTTTCAGGCCGGTATTTCCGGGGGCGGTGCCCTGCCCTCTCAGGTTGATCGATTCTTTTCCGCTGCCGGCATTCTTCTGCTGGAAGGCTACGGTCTCACCGAAACAGCCCCCGTCCTGGGGGTACGGTCGCAGGATCATCCGGTACCAGGAACGGTGGGACCGGTCTTTCCGGGTACGGAAATCAGAATCGTCGATGACCAGGGTGGTGAGCTGCCTCCCGGCGTTCAGGGACGCGTGTTGGCGCGGGGCCCCCAGGTGATGAAGGGTTACTACAAGCGGGATGATCTCACCGCGGGCATTATCGGACCGGGAGGGTGGTTGGACACCGGAGACCTTGGCATGCTCACCTGGGACAACGAACTCAAAATTACCGGTCGTGCAAAGGACACTATCGTGCTCCGGGGTGGCGAAAACGTTGAGCCCGCTCCTATTGAGGAGAAGCTTCGGGAGTCAGAATTTGTCGCACAAGTAATGGTGGTTGGGCAGGACCAGAAGTTTCTCGCAGCGCTGATCGTTCCGGATTTTGATGCACTGGAAACGTGGGCGCGCGCCGAGTCGGTCACAACCAGTGAGCGGGAGGGGCTCGTTCAGGAACCGGCAGTCCGGCAGCTCTTCAACCAGGAGATTTCCCGCCTCGTGAACGCCCAGAACGGATTCCGTACCTTCGAACAAGTGAACCGTTTTGCCCTTCTTACCCGGGAGTTTCAAGTAGGCGACGAGCTATCGGCAAAACAGGAAATCAAACGCCACGTGATTTCCGAGCGCTACCAGCGGGAGATTGAGACGCTCTTTCGGTAGGGGAGATATTTAGAGCCGATGGGCAGCAAGTAACTGCTGGAGGCGTGAAACCAGATGTACCATCGCGATCGTATCCACGCCGCAGTACGTCACGATCTGATCGACATCAACCTCCGGTGCGGAGGAGTGGGTTCCGCAGCGGTCGAGAAGCGTGTTCACCGCCTCTGCTTGCGCCGCCGCCCGCCGCTCAACATCGTCGGTTCCGGGTACTCCCGCGATAACCGCCCGATCCGCAGCCCGCGTGTAGGCCAGATTTGCATGCATGCCGTCCCGGAGGGGACTATCATCGTAGTGCGCATCGGTGAACGCCGGTAACACCCGCTTTAGCGAGACCTTCCCGCGTTGCTCAGGATGGTACACTGCAAAATCGGAGAACGGCTCTAAAAGATCGATCATTCGTTCGATCATGGCAGCTCCGGCGTCGGGACGTCCAACATGCACCGCCATTTGCCGCACCATCGCTGACTCGAATCCTTTGCTGAATACCACGATGCTTCCGGCATCAGCTACCTCGCGACGCAACCAGGCAAACAGATCGCCCCGCTGATCGATTCCGGGGGTCGCCGCAAACGTCACATGTTGTACCGTGGCACCTGGAGCGTTTTGTCGGTGCAGCGAGGCGATAACCGGTACATGCTCGTACGGAGCGAGCCCCTCAAAGGTTGGCGTGGAGGGAGCGTACGCCTCAAAGTCCAGAAAAAAGAGCGGATACTCCAGGCGACTCAGAAACCGCTCCAGCCGTTTCGCATCGACATGGGTGCTGTCTGAGAGTACCGAAGATATCTGAATGCGCTGCTTGCCACTGATTCGGCGCGCCGAAACATCAACGTCCCGGATGTCGGTCACTCCTTCGGCGATCAACTCCCGCGCTACCTGGGCGCCCTTGTGGAGCGTAAAGACGCTGTAGCGCTCTTCTCCGGTAATTGGCCGCGGTGCGCAGAGACCACAGCGCTGCGCGCACTGATACTCTTCAGGAATCGGCGCCCCGGCGGCGACGGCGTGCAGCGCCGCCAGATCCCCATTCAGGGAGCGGGCCCGCTTCTCCGCCCGTCGGTGGAGATTGCTCTCCCGCAGCAGCGGGCGGCCCTGCTCTTGGGCGTCGACCCGGAAGGTCTTGTCAAGATATGCAACCAGCAATTCAGCTATGGGGATTTCCAGGCGGGACGTTACCAGGACAGCAAGCGCCGCTTCCACCGAGTAGATGCCCCGCAGACCGGTCCCGGGCCGGAACAGCGTTATCTGCCAACCGTTCAGCCTCGGATGCCACAGCAGCAAATCAAAGAGCATCGCCTGGCCCTCGGCGATGAGCACTCCGTTCCGAATCGACGACTGCGTCTTCAGCGCATCCATCGTGGCCCGGTGCCAACGGTAGACGAGCTCTTCGTCCAGAGCGACCTGCGTAATCGCCGCTACCGCCGGGCCATCATCCTCGCCGATGATTCCGGCGGCGGCATCGACCGCACCTGCCCCTTTCGTCGCAACACCGATCTCCACGACCCGCGCGACTTCCCGAAGATTCGCCTCACTGGTCATCTCACGAGGAAACGCGGGAATGCGCTTCCCCTCGCGGAGGCAGGTGTTCTTCCACTGGCGGTGGCACCGCGTCCACAGCAGGAGATCGGCAGGGGAAAAGACCATTTCGTACCGTTAGGCGCTCTTGGAACAGAGCTGGTAAGCATCGAGGGCGATCTGAAGCTCTTCGTTGGTGGGCTCCACGATAATCGTGGTCGGGGAATAATCCTTCGAAATCACCCCTTCCCGGGCGCCGTTCTCCAGGTTCTTACGATAGTCCATGACGATTCCGAGGTTCTCCAGACGGTTACAAATACGCTCACGCATCCGGGTCCCGTACTGACCGATGCCGCCGGTAAAGACCAGGATATCGACTTTTACGATGTTGGCGGCGTAGGCCCCGATGAACTTGCGAACGCGGTAGGCGTATACGTCCAGCGCTTCGATCGCATTGCGATCACCCCGCTCCGCCGCTTCCTCGAGGTCGCGAAGATCGTTGGACTTCTGGGAAAGCCCGAGGAGGCCGCTCTCTTTATTGAGCATGCGGTTGAGCTCTTCCGCGGAGAATCCGCGCTCCATCAGATAGAAAATAATAGATGGATCCAGATCTCCGCTCCGCGTTCCCATCATGAGGCCTTCCAACGGGGTAAACCCCATGGAAGTGTCCACGGACCGACCATCCTGGATCGCCGTAATCGAAGCACCGTTTCCCAGGTGGCAGGAGATGACGTTGGTGTTGTCTACCGACCGCTTTGCGTGGCGCACTGCTTTGTTGGCAACGTAACGATGAGAGGTGCCATGAAAGCCGTATCGTCGAATCCGGTACTTCTCATAGAGCTCTCGAGGTAGCCCGTAGAGGTACGCCGCCGGGGTGAGCGTCTGGTGAAACGCGGTATCAAAGACCGCCACCTGTGTCCGCTTGGGAAACATCTCCATAGCCTCGATGATACCGGTAAGATTGGCTGGATTATGAAGCGGAGCAAGCTCGATATTCTCATCGATCGCCTTGATTACATCGTCATCAATAACCACCGATTCGGCGTATTTCTCCCCGCCGTGCACAACCCGGTGCCCGACTCCCCACACTTCCTCCAGAGAATCGAGAATACCGTTGTGCTCATCAATGAGCGCTTCCGACATCATCTCGATGGCGCCTTTATGATCGTCGGTGGCGCGTTCGATCTCCATCGTTCCGTTCCATCCGGACTGCTTCAGAACACTGTTGGGCTGACCAATCCGCTCGACGATTCCCTTTCCGAGGCTCTCCTCGGAGGGCATGTCATATACCTCATACTTCAGTGAGGAGCTACCGCTGTTGAGCACCAGGACTTTGTGTCCGTCATTCAGTTTCCGCTTCGGCATCGTCTGAGTCTCCTGTATCGTTGTTGGGTTCATCTTCCTCGGCGGCTCTGCTCGCCTCGGCCGCTGCTACCGCGCTCGCTCCCAGGTTATAGAGAACATCATCATCCTCCGGCCGCGCCTCATGCACCGCCAGAAAGTCGGAAAACGCCTCACGAAAGCGCTCGCGGCGATACCGCGCGTTTCCGCGATTGAACTGCGCCTGATCAAACTGCGGGTCCCGTGCCAGCGCCTCGGAATACGCGCTTTCCGCCTCCTGGAGACGATCCGCATCGTAGAAGAGATTGCCCAAATGGAAGTATGGCACCGCCCACTCCGAGTCAACCGCGCCGGCCTCCTCGAAGGCGCGCCGGGCATCCTCGGTATCCCCGCGGGCCGCGAGGGTGAGGCCCAAATTGTTCAAAGTCTGCGGATCTTCCGGCGTCTCATCGAGCGCGCGGCGATAGGCCTGCTCGGCCTGGTCAAATTGCCCGAGCTGGTAGTATGCGTTGCCTTGGTTGTAGAACAGATCGGCGCTCTCGAGGCCGTTGTCCTGGGCCTGCTCAAAGAGGCCGACCGCGCGATCGTATTCCCGCAGGTCTGAATGGAGCACGCCGCGATTGTAGAATATCTCCGCGCTGTCAGGAGCCATCTCCTGCATCGCCTCGTAGTACAGGAGCGCATCACCGATCTCCCCATTGTCCCGGGCATCGATCGCCCGCTCCTGGAGTTCGTCATACCGAGCCTGTCCCTCCTCGGGGATATCTTCCGGCAATTCAGTGGTTTGACCCGTAGCCCCACTCAGGGCCCAGCCAACACCAAACATTACTATCCACACCCAGGAAACGCGCTCATGTACCAACATGAGTTCAAGTGTAGCGAAAGGTGTATCGCGGGTAAAGTGACGGCCCCAGGGCTACCCCTCGTGCTGCAGACGGACGGCGAGCCGATCGGAGCTAAACTGCAGTGCGAACGCCAACAGCCCCGCCGCCAGGCCGGGAAACACCGATAAATACGGCGCCTGCGTCATGTACCGACGGGCATCATTGAGCATAATTCCCCAACTCGGCTCCGGCGGCTGCGTACCCAACCCAAGAAAGGAAAGCGCCGCCTCAGTGCCGATCGCCAAAGCTGCCAGACTCGCCAACTGCACCAGAACCTGGGGAACCACATTCGGGAGCAAATGAAGCATCCCACGACTCACCGGCCGCGTGCCCAGCGCCTGTGACACCTGATAGTAGTCTTGCACTACCGTGCGCCGCGTTTCGAGGCGAGCGACTCGGTATACCACCGGGGTGTAGACGATTCCCAGCGTCCACATCACCTGCAGCCGTCCTGGACCGAATACCATCGTCACCGTCACCGCCAGAAGCACCGTAGGAAACGCCAACAACCCGTCCATGGCTACCTGCAGCAGACGATCCATCCACCGAGATCGTATCAAGCCGGCCAACGTTCCCACGGCAGTACCCAGAACTCCCGAGATTACCGCGGACCCAACCGCTACCATATAGGAACTGCGCGCACCGTGAAGCAAGCGGCTCAGGACGTCCCGGCCGAGATGATCCGTCCCGAGGGGATGGCCCGCCGTTCCCGGTGGAAGGAGTATAGTATCCAGCTGCTGGGAAAACGGGTCCCCGGCGATCACCGGAGCGCCTGCACTGAGGATCACGCCCGCTGCCAGGACAAACAACGCCCCTCGCAGCGGCCAATCGCGGGGTCCCGTCATTGCTGAAATCGAACCTCCCGCAGATCGAAGGTGTCCAGCTGGCTATCCATGTGGAATCCTTCAATTCGACGGTCCAGTCCGACGTAGCGATAGGGGGTACCCACAAAGACGAACGGGAGCTGTTCCGCCATGCGGCGCAGGGCGGTCTCGTACAGTTCAGCGCGTACCTCGGGGTCAGTCTCGCGCCGGGCATCCTCAATGGCGACGGCGGTGGTGTCATCCACCCACTGGACGTACGTTTCCTCCGTGCCATACCTCGCTAAACGTCCGTGGGGGTCGAGCTTTCCGGTGTGTCCGATTACCGTCAAATCGAACTGGCTGTTGCCGTACACATCCGACAGCCAGGTTGACCACTCCACCAGTTGTAACCGCACCGGAAACCCCGCTTGCCGGAGCATCTCGTGGTAGAGCTCACCCGCCCGCACGTGGGGCTCGTAGTTCTGAGGAACGGAGATCACCAGTTCGCCGTCAAACTCCGTGTCTTCGGCAATTTGCGCCGCCTGGTCACGGTCATGGTCGTAGAGATCGGTATAATCTCGATAGTACGGATTGCCTACATCCATGAACGTGGCCACTTCCACGCCTCCTGCATAGGCGTTATCCATGATCGCCTGTTTGTCGATTGCAGCGTTGAGACCCTGCCGTACGCGCAGCTGGTCAAGGGGCTCCCGCTGCGTATTGATCGCCAGGACCATCACCAGCGCTGAGGTTCCCTCGTAGATCTTGACGTTGGGGGCCGCCCGCAGCGTCGAAAGCTCCGGTTCAACCACGAGATCGGCAACATCCACCTGCCCGCCCTGCAGCGCCTGGGCCAGAACGCTCTGTTCGGTAATCGTGACAAACTCGACTCGCTCCAGATACGGCAGATCGTCCTGCCAGTACTCAGCGTTCCGCTCCAACACCAGTTCACTATCTCGAACCCAGCGTACAAAACGAAACGGTCCGGTTCCCACCGGTTCAGACCCGAAGGAATGACCGGCCTCTATGAGATCCTCTGGTAAGATAGCCGACCACCCCGAGGCAAGGGTTGCCAGAAGTGGCGCATGAGGCTCCGCCAGGGTTATCACCACGCGATCATCGGCAGGTGTTTCGATAGATTCGATCATCGAGTATTCGTGACTGCTGGGCGAGGCAAACTCCTCGTCTCGCAAGCGATTGAGGCTGGCAGCCACATCTGCCGCCGTAAGCTCACCTCCGTGGTGAAACACCACATCATCCCGGAGTACAAACTCCCAGACTCGCCCGTCCTCGCGCGACTCCCACGACGTAGCCAGCGCCGGTACGATCTCACCCTGCCGATCAGGCTCAACCAGGGTATCGTACACGCTGCGCATCGTTTGAAACGTCAACGTTCCGGTGGTTGCGTGTGGGTCCAGCGTGTCCGGACTGCCGGATAAGCCGAAGATGAGCTCCTCCGGCACCACCGCTTCCGCCGTTTCCGCGGTTCCTGATGCTGCCAACGGCGTTATCCCAATCGAGCACATTACGATTGCCAGTGCTCGCGCTATTCTCGTGTTTCCCATAACCTGCCCCCTCGCAGTTCATACTGCACGTCACAGAGAAAATCCAACACCGCATAATCGTGAGAGATCACGATCATCGTCAAGGTGTTTTTCCGGTGCAATTTCACCAGCAGATTCAGTATACGCGCCTGGATGCTTGGATCCAACGCCGCCACCGGTTCATCCAGGACGAGCGTCTGCGCGCCGCTCAACAGAGCCCGCGCCAGCGCTACCCGTTGGCGCTGACCTCCGGAGAGGGTGCCCGGTCGCATCGGCAGCACCCGCGAGGTAAGCCCCACCTCCTCCAACGTCCGAATCATCTCCGTTTGCCCGTGCCGCCGCGCGGCAAAAATACCGCGAAGCGTCCCGTCACCCAGCGCTTCCGCTAAGGTCCAACTCAGAGGCAGCCGGGGATGTAACGCCTGGAGTGAGTCCTGGTAGACCAGGTGAATCCGCTCCCGATCGCCGGTAATCGATCCTTCGAACGCGGTGTCTACTCCGGCGATGATCCGAGCGAGCGTGCTTTTGCCGGCGCCTGACGCCCCGCGAATACCAACACACGCCTGCGGCGCCACCGAAAGATCGATCCCCGCGAGAACGCGCGTATCGCCGAGGACCCGGTTGATTCCGGTGAGCTGCAGCAACGGTTCGGGACGATTCACGTGGTCTCCCTGGGCATTGGATGGTGACACCGGTACGTCATGGTAGGATCCCACGGGGGCATCTCCCCGCAGGCGGCTACGGCCGCCGGGCATCGCGGAAGGAATGGGCATGCCGTCGGCGAGGCGGGAGCGTCGCCGCGGGGAATCGGGATTTCCGGAAGGAGTGCGCCCCGCCGCTCCCGTGACGGCAATGAGTTCACGAGCAGTGCCGTATATCGGTGACGAGGTTCAGACAAGACGCGTGCCGGTGGTCCGTATTCCACCAATCGCCCCTCGTATAGCACGTGAACATCATCCGCCACACGCGCAACCAGCGGCAGATCATGAGATACAAATACCACCGAAAGTCCGCGCCCCACGGCGATGGCTCTCAGGAGCTGTAAAATTCTCTCTCCCCGATCCGGGTCCAGGGCACTGGTAATCTCATCGGCCAACAGAAGCTCCGGTTCCGTAGCAAGGGCCATCGCGATTCCGGCCCGCTGCACCATTCCGCCGGAGAGTTCAAAGGGATAGCGGTGCAGTTCCGCGGGAGCGAGCCCAACCAACGCGGAGAGCTCCTCCAAACGAGCCGCTGCATCTTTCCGCGAGAGCTTGCGTACGTGAAGCAGGATCTCCCGAAGGGAGCGATCCACGCGCCATCGTGGATTGAAGAACCCGGCGGGATCCTGAAAGATCATCGAAGTCCGCGGAGTACGTTCCCCTTCACGGCGCCATGAGCTTTCCAGGTTGTGTGGCGTCACCCCGGCGAGCGCCCGTAGGGTGAGGGTTTTTCCGCTCCCACTCTCACCTACCACCCCGTGGACTCTGCCGGGATAGAGCGTGATATCCATCGGACCCACCAGGCGACGTCCCCCCGGCTGGGACACGGTGATCGCCCGAAACGAGTGCGCTCCGGTCACGATCGCTCCTGCCGAAGCCGCGGCCACAACGCGCCGAGAATGAGGTCTCCAATCATCGAAAAGAGGGGAAAAGCAAGGGCAAACACCACGACCACCGCTTGAATCACCGGCAGGTCCCGCTGA
Organism: uncultured Spirochaeta sp.; assembly: GCA_964575075.1. Classification (GTDB taxonomy): domain Bacteria; phylum Spirochaetota; class Spirochaetia; order DSM-27196; family Alkalispirochaetaceae; genus Alkalispirochaeta. The sequence goes on from CAZNRF010000101.1 coordinate 9,302, forward strand.
CCGATCGCCGTTAACGCCAGCCTGCCGAGTCCGGGTATACCGAAGACTTGCTCCACGACGATCGCCCCGGCAAGCAGGTACCCCGCCTGGATGGCGATGACCGCTACCGCCGGAATAATCGCCAGGGGCAATATATGAACCAATGCGATGCGAAGAGGGGAAACCCCAAGAGAGCGCGCCGCCACTACGTGGGCGCTCTTCACCTGTTCGGCAAGACCCGCCCGGATCGTTCTGGATAACACGGCGGCATTTCCCAGGGATAACGCCACCGCCGGCAGGACGAGCCGCATCACCCCTGTCCCGCCAACAACCGGAAACCAGTTCAACTGAAAGCCAAAGTAGGAGAGAAGCAGGAGCCCCACCCAGAACTGAGGGAACGCAAACGAGGCGTACTCGATAATTCGGACAAAGAGATTGGCAACGCGACCCAACCGGGACACGAGGGCCATGAAAGTCGCCGTCAACACGCTAAGAAGCAACGCCAAACCCGCCAGGGCGGCGGTAACCGGCAGCCGCTGCGCAATCAAATAGACCACCGGCACCTGCTGCACGAATGACTCACCAAGGTCTCCCTGGAAGAGACCGGAAATCCACCCCAAATAGCGCGCCGGCCATGGCTCATTGAGCCCTAACTGCGCACGCACCGCCTCTACCGTGGCGGGTTCGGCGTCGATGCCCGCTAACACCGGCGCCGGATCTCCGGGCACGGTTTGTAAGGGGAAAAAATAACCGGTAACGGCGGGAAACAGCACCCCCGCCGTTTGCAGCCACAGCGATAACGTCCATCTGGGAGATACTGAAACTTCATGCCAGAGCAAGGACGATTCGATTCCAGAACTTCTTACGATTCAGGGGGTTGGCGGTGTAATTATTGTGGCAGAACTAAAGGGACATCTTTG
>CAZNRF010000102.1:0-10160 GCA_964575075.1 uncultured Spirochaeta sp.
TCTGGCGGGCGATCGAGTCGTATCGCCGGACGATGCCGGAGTTCCGCAAGACCCTCAGCACGGACATGCAGTACTTCGACTTCCTGTATTCCGAGAGCGGCTCGTAACGCGGAAAAGACGTAAGGATGAGCGGATGAGCGGTCCGAGACGATGTCTCGGACCGCTTTTTTTTGTGCGCCGGCGGTGATCAGGTGATTCCCCCTGTTCCGTTGCCTTACCTGAGAGCAACTGCTACCATACGCCGTCATGGCGCAAATGAGCCTTTCCCGCTTACTTCAGCAGTTTCCCGTACTCGGTCGTCAGGGATCGGGTGACCCCTTGGTTTCCCGAATCGTGTATGACTCCCGCGCGGCTGATACGGATACGCTGTTTGTAGCGCTTCCGGGACAGCACGTAGACGGACATGAGTATATTGGGGATGCGGTGTCGCGGGGAGCTCGCGGGGTAATCTGTGAACAGATGCCGACTGAACGCCGAGAGGACGTAATGTACGTGCAGGTTGCTCATAGCCGCACGGCACTGAGCGCCTTGGCAGGCCGTCTCTACGAGCATCCATCCCGGGAGATTCCGGTCATTGGCGTCACCGGAACTGACGGCAAAAGTACGACGACCTTCCTGATTGACCAGATCCTGACACTTCTCGACGAGGAATCGGGATTCATCTCCACCGCACTGATCAAGCGCGATATAAAGCTGGAAAAGAATCCGTTCCGTCAGTCCACTCCTGAGGCACCGGAGATTCACGGGTTACTTCGGGAGATGCTGGAGAACGGAAAACGGTTTGCCGTCGTGGAGGCGACCTCCCACGGCCTCAGTGAAAAGACCGCCCGGCTCAAAGATGTCGATTTTCACGTGGCGGTGTTTACCAACATAACTCATGAACATCTCGAGTTTCATGGTAACTTTGAGCGATACCGCAGCGATAAGGCCAACCTCTTCCGCCGTTTGGATCATACGGCAAGTCGTCGGAGTGAGAGTGAGTTCCCGATTTTTGCGGTAATCAATCAGGACGATCCCAACGCCTACTACTTCTGTCACGCCACACGGAAGCCGGTTCTCTCCTACTCCGTAAAAGACGCCGAAGCCGATCTCTACGCCGAGGATCTCAGACCCGATACCCGTGGCACAAACTGCCGCGTCCACTGGCGACGGGAATCGCGAGAAGTGCGTGTTCCGCTGGCAGGCCCGTTTAACGTTGAGAACGTCCTGGCCGCGGTGCTGACGGTCGCGCAACTCCTGGACCGTAATCCACTGGATGTGCTCGATGTGGTTCCCTCCCTCAAGTCATTACCGGGGCGAATGCAGATTATCGATCATACGACCCCCTTCGCGCCGGTGGTGGACTATGCCCACACCCCAGGAGCGTTCGAAAAAGTACTTCCTCTGGTTCGTGAGTACACTGCCGGACGCCTGATCGTGGTATTTGGTTCAGCCGGAGAACGGGATGTGGCGAAGCGGGAAATGCAAGGCGCGTTGGCGGCCCGACACGCAGATGTGGTCGTCATTACCGATGAGGATCCTCGTGGAGAAGATCGAATGGCGATTATCGAACAGATCGCGGCGGGATGCCTCTCTGCGGACGCCACGATGCGGGAGGAGCAACGCCTCCACCTGGTACCCGACCGTCGTGCGGCGATCCACCACGCTCTGGGACTCGCTGCACCAGGGGACACCGTGCTCTTTCTGGGTAAGGGGCATGAGAGTTCGATCATATATAAGGACCACGTTATGGAGTGGGATGAAGCGTCGGTGGTAGCGGAAGAGCTCCGCCGGCACGGCTACGATGGAGCACACCAATGAGAGTAGCGTTGTTGTACGGCGGGCGATCAGCGGAACACGAAGTCTCCCTGTCATCGGCGGCGGGCGTGCTGCGGGCCCTCATGTCCCATCCGGAGATGGCGGTGGAGCTGATCGGTCTCGCCCGCAACGGCACCTGGTACTACCAGGACTTCGATGCGCAGCTCCAGCGAGCTCAGGCCGACAGCCCGCTCACCATTGCGGAGCGCAGGGATCATCGGGTTGTGGTACTCCCCGGGGATGGTCTGGCCGTTCGAGGGGGGAAAGCGCTCCCGGTAGACTGTGTCGTCCCGATCCTGCATGGATCGTTCGGTGAGGATGGAACCCTCCAGGGACTCTTGGAAATGGCGGGGCTCCCTTACGTGGGCAGCGGTGTGGTTGGTAGCGCCGTGGGTATGGACAAGATGCGCTCCAAACAACTGTGGCAGGACCATGGTCTGCCGGTGGTACCGTATCTGCACGTGGCGGAATCAGACCTTCCGGAAGGATCCGATGTTCAGCACCTCTCGCGCGTCATCGCTGAGCGGCTCGAGTTTCCCGTATTTGTGAAACCAAACGCCGCAGGGTCCAGCGTCGGTATTAGCCGGGTAACCGGCCCGGAGGATCTCGCCGCCGCGCTGCAACGCGCCTTTCGGGTGGACCGCGTCGCTTTGATCGAACAGGCGCTTTCCGTACGAGAAATCGAGACGGCAGTTCTTGGTAATGACTCCCCCCGGGCCTTTCCCCCGGGAGAAGTGATTCCATCCCACGAGTTCTACGATTATGACGCCAAATATGAGGATCCAGACGGCGCACGTCTGGTGATCCCCGCTGATATTCCTCAGGAACTCGCCGAGGAAATCAAAGAACTCTCAGTGGCGGCGTTTCGCGCTATAGATGGCGCGGGGCTCTCCCGGGTAGATTGCTTTATCGTCACCGCGTCCGACGGATCCCACGAGATCTACGTAAACGAAATCAACACGATCCCCGGCTTTACCCCAATCAGTATGTATCCCAAGATGGTGGAGGCCGGTGGTATCAGCTACGCGGAGCTGGTGATACACCTGATCGAGTTGGCCATAGAGCGCTTTCGCCGGCGGGAAGCGCGGGATTTCCTCGCGCGGTAGCGGCCGCAGACGGTGCCGGGGCGCGCCGCGACCAACGGGAGCGTTCTTACCAGTGGCCCCAGCCAGTGAGCCGATCGAGGGACAACCGTGAGGTAAGTTCCGGCTCCTCCGCCGGCTTTCCCACCGCCAGCAGCATTACGACACGCATCTGATACGGTACGCTCAGCAAGGATTTGACATCTTCCTCCCGGAAGGTGGTGATGGGACACGATCCCAGCCCTTCGTGCTCCGCCTGAACCATCATAAACGCCGCAGCAATGCCTAAATCCACGGGATAGCTCAACTGGCCATTCGGCATGCGGTAATCGATATTGGTGGTACACAACGCGATCGCCAAGGGTGCTTGCGAGACGTATTCCTGACCGAAGCAGGCATCCTGCAACTGCCCCCGCGTATCTGCCTCAGTGATCGCAATAAACCGCCAGGCTTGCCGGTTTTTTGCAGAGGGAGCTCGCTGTCCGGCGGTGATGAGGCGTTCGATCTGCTCTCGAGAAAGGGGTTCATCAGCGAATTGGCGAATGCTTCGCCGTGTGGCGATTTCAGGAAGTAGTTCCACTCGGCTCGCTCCTTGACCCGTGGACAATGGGCTCATATTCTCAAGTGTGCGTAATCACCGTCTCGGTACATTACTTTGGTTTAGTGTAACAATACTTCTCAGCTTTTCACAGCCCCTGCGGGGGAGCGATCATTTTGATGACCTCTTCGCCTATCTATCGGCGGAATCCCCGATTCCGCTCAACACCGTAGAGCTCACCAACACCCGGAGTGGTCACAGCTTTTATCCCGACCTGTTCGGCTCGGTAGCGATCGATCCGGAAGCGATCCTGGTCGTGGATCCTACCGAAGGATTTCCCGTGGATGCCTCGTTTTTGGCCCGGGTTCCCGCATCAGTGGCGGTTTTGATCGTGGGCCCCCGACGTGCCGCTGATGCTGTCGGGTTGGTGGCGGCGGCGCTACCCGATGTGCCCCGAGACATACCGCGCATATTTCTGGGCCGTGCGACCTCGAATGAGTGGCGTGTTTCAGTGCCGGGAGATGTTGCTCCCACATGGCTTGCCGGGGCAGTGGCGGATGAAAACCCGGTGGATATGAGTCTCGCGCAGCTGAACGCGGCGAGGCTGGGATTCGGCCTGGAAGATCCGGTCCTGCGCACCGCTATGGAGCTGGATATTCCAGCGGCCCGCCTGGCGGTGACCTCGCTGGAGCCGGTTGTCCCGGCACTGGAAGCGGTACTTGCCAACCTGGCCGCTCGAGACGTCCAATTCCGTCGGGAAGATACCAGCTATCTCATCCTGCCTCTGGAGGAACCGTTCGTGGTGGCCGAGGTGTTTCTGGTGTGGAGCGTTGTGATCACCGGGGGGATTCTCCTGCTATACGCGGTAAATCGCCCACGCCGGGTTATGCGCTACTTTCGGGCGATACGACACAATCTGTTGGCGATTGTCGGTCTCTTTCTGGTACTCAGTGCAAGTCTTGTCGCTTCAAACCTCGTACTCCGGGTGGTAGATTCCATCGCCCCGGTGTCCCCGCATCCCCTCGTGATCGCCGCGGGCAAGTTTACGGTGGGGTTTCTGGTGCTGGCCTCTCTGTATCCCCTCCTCCATATTCGGCTGCGCCGCTCAAGCGCCGTCTACAGCGGAGCGGCCCTCTTCCTGCTCCTCATGGGTGCGATAGTCGCCGGTGCGGCCAGCATCATTCTCGGCGCTTTTTTCGTCGTTACCTTCGTGCTTGGAATCCTCTTTAGTATCGCCCGACCGGCGTGGCTGAAGGCGCTCTTCCTTCTGGCTGCGGCAGCGCCGCTCCTGTATCTCCTGATCGCCCTGTCGGCGGTTGCCGATCCGGCAATGGCCGAAGCGCTGCTGCGGCCGCCGCCACTTCGGGAGACGATAACCGCGGTGATGCTGCTCCCGCTCCTCTTGATGTTCTTTCGGCTGGAAGCGCTTACCCCAAGGCTTCCATTGGTGCCAATTATGGTCATGGTGTCCCTCATCGGGCTGGCCCTCGTCTCCGCCACGATTATCGTTGATGTCCGGAGCGCGAGCGCAACAGATCTTTCGATCACCGCCCGCGTTCCCGCATCCACCGGAGCCGGGGGTGAGCTTACGATCAATGCCGAAATACCTCCTGCGAATCCCGTCACGATTCGCCTACCCACGGGGGTCACGGTTTCCTGTGAGACACTCCCGTGCACGCGCGCCTTCGTTCCCGAGAAAACCCCCATGCGATTCGATGTTGAGCAGTCCACCGCCCTGGATCGCACCAGCCTGCGCTGGTCCGTGGATTACGCATCCTCAGCGGAGGAACTGCAACTGTTGGTGGAGTCGGATGCACCGATTCAGCTGTACGCCTCATCGCTTCCCACCGTCCAAGCGATCGGTACCACCTCTCGTCGTTTCGAGATCCGCCCGGGCCCGTATCCTCCGGATACCGTGACGGGAACGTTGATCCTGCGTCGCAGCGACCCTCAGGAGGAACCCACGGCGGTTACGATCCGAGCGGTATCAACCTTTGACGGTACCGACAACACCTCGGTAGCCGACGGCACGGAGGGATCCGATACCATCCGTATCGTATCGTACCTGACTCGGTGGACGTTAACTCAACGGGAGGAGATCCGCTAATGGCGCCGGAGGCCACGATCTTTCACGTTGATATGGACGCCTTTTACGCCTCGGTTGAACAGCAGGACTTTCCCGAGCTGCGGGGAAAGCCGGTCCTGGTAGGCGGGAAGGGGAAACGGGGGGTGGTGGCGGCGTGCAGTTACGAGTCCCGGGTATACGGTGTCCACAGTGCGATGCCTATGGCGGAGGCGCTCCGGCGATGCCCGGCGGCGGTCGTAGTCCCGGTGCGCATGGACCGCTATCGGGAACTCTCCCGAACGATCATGGAGCGCTTCTCCAATTACTCACCGGTGGTGCAGGCGATATCCGTTGATGAGGCGTTTCTGGATATGACCGGAACTGAACGGCTCATGGGGCCGCCCCGGGAGAGCGCGCGCCGGCTCAAGCAAGAGATTCGCGATACCACGGGGCTCACGATTTCGGTCGGTATCGGAACGAGTCGTTTCATCGCCAAACTTGCCAGCGATGTGGACAAACCGGACGGCCTCCACCAGGTCCCTCCCGGGACGGAAGCGGACTTTGTGCTCACCCTTGGGTTGAAGGATCTGTGGGGCCTGGGAAATCGCACCCGACGGCGTCTCGAGGCGCTGGGTATTACCACGGTAGCGCAACTGCGGGAGCAGCGCATCGAATTTCTCCGCGGTCATTTCGGAGATGCCTCAGGGCGGTTTCTGTACGCGATCGCGCGAGGAGAGGATCCCGGGATTTATGCGGGACGTCACGACCGCCACAGCATCTCCGCTGAGGAAACGTTCCCGGAGAACATCAGTGATGACCACCGGCTGCGTCGGCACATGCTCCACATGGCGGAGGAGGTGTTTCACCGCTCGATCACCGAGGGGTGGTTGGGAAAGACGATTCAGGTGAAATACCGCTTTCCCCCCTTCGAAACGCACACCGTGTCCCGGACGCTTCCGCGGCAGCTCACCGGCAGCGAGGAGCTGGCGGCCCTGGCGATGGACCTCCTGGAGCAGAAGCGACAGGGCCGCCCCCTGCGCCTGCTGGGGGTGGGGATCTCCGGAGCGCTGGAAGAACAGCCCGATCCCCAGGGCGAGCTCTTCCAACCCGAGACGTCTACCGCTCTGGACCCCACGATCGTTGCGTTACGACAGCGCTTTGGAACCGACGCAATTGGCCGCGCCGCGTTTTACTCACGCAACGCACAGCCGGCGCCGTCCAAGGAGGACCCGGACGGCACCGATTCATCCGATGGCCGCCACTCAGAGTGAGTCCAGGAGCTCCCGTGCCTCTTCGAGCCGACGGGTGTCACTGGGCGCGGGACTTCCGATCGCTTGCAGTCGGCCAATCGTGTCGGTGAGAATCTCCTGCGCTTCATCGACGTCGCTGGTATCGGGAAGGGGGATAGCACCTTCATAGTAGAATCCCCGCTCAATGGGGGTTGAGGCGCTTCGGTAGCTGTCACGGATCGAGCGAATGCTCCGTGTTCGGCGGCGACTGTTCCAGTCACGATCTATGAGGTGAGAAGCAAGTTGAATGTAGAACGCCTCGTTGACCTCGTCTCGCTCGCCGGAGCGCAGCTCCGCTTCCATCAGATCCACCGATTTTCGTCCCAGCGAGACCGCGTACTCCCCGTTGCCGAAGGAGATCACCCCCGGAACCTGGGCGTAAAGCTGCCCCAACACGTAGTAGCTGTCGGCAAATTCAGGATCACGAGTCACCGCCTCGGTGAGAAGATCGCGCATATCCGGCGCCCGGAACAGACTATTGAGCACACCCTTCGTTTGGCCCCAGCGGCCGATATTGGCGGAGGTCCAGTAATAGCCCAGGGCGTTGTCGGCATCCGCTTCTATTGCGGCCTCACCGTGGGCCTCACCATCCTCGTAAATCGCCAGCAACTCATCCTCTCCGGCGCCGGCATCATCCCGCTGATCTCCGAGCATCAGCGTTGCCGAAGCGAGACGCCACAGAACCTCTCCCCGCCCTTCTCCGGTGCTCCCGGAGAGCATGCCCTCCAACATCTCAATCGCCGCCTCGGGGCGCTCTTCCTCCAGAATCTCGTCCACCCGCTCCAAATCGTCAGCGGACTGAGCTGCAGCGGTTCCCGCGATGAAGAGAATTATCAGCGGCAGTACACCGCGATGAAATCTGTTGTGCATGGTTCCTCCTTCATCCCCGGTCTACCTCCGGTGACCCACCGTAACCGGGACAGCCCGTATCGTACCACGAGAGTCGCGATCCTGCGCTATTCAGCAGAGAGATCCGGAATATGCGGGGCCACCAATACTGATAGGTTCTCCAGAAATCTGCGATCACCACTGGTAAACGCCGCGGGCGTATGAGAATCGATATCGATCTCCGCGACGACGGCGCCCTGCGAGAAAACCGGCACCACAATCTCACTCCGCACGTGAATACTACACGCCAAATAGTTGTCCTGGGCGGCTACATCGTCCACCACGAAGGTGTCCGCCAGTTCCGCCGCCTGACCACATATGCCGCGGCCGTAGGGTATGCGGACGTGGTCGGTGGACGCCCCCTGATACGGGCCCAGCACCAGCATGCGTTGCTCGGGAATCGCGATGTAAAAGCCAAACCAGTCGTAGTGCGGGACCTCCCGGTGCAGGAGATCACATACCAATTGCAGCCCCACGGAGCGACTCGCCCCGCGGTCGAGTTCACTCCGGCACCGCTCGAGGAGATCGTCGAAACCTACCCGTTGTATCTCTGCCCTTTCCATGAACGGCACTATCGCGTATTTTGTGCGGCGGAGACAAGTTGATGATTACCATTAATGAGAACTACACCAAACTTACCAAGTCCTATTTGTTTGTTGATATCGCAAAGCGGGTCCGCGCCTTTCAGGAAGCTCACCCCGATACGGAGGTGATCAAGCTGGGTATCGGCGACGTCACCCGGCCGCTACCGGCGGTGGCGGTAGACGCCCTGCATGCCGCCGCGGATGAGATGGCCGATACGGAAACGTTTCGAGGCTACGGTCCCGAACAGGGGTACGATTTTCTCAGAAACGCGATCGCCGAGCACGATTACGGCAGTCGCGGCGTGGAGATTCCCGCCGATGACATTTTCGTGAGCGATGGCTCCAAGTGCGACACGGGAAACTTCCAGGAACTGTTTGCCCAGGCGCAGACGGTGGCGGTCACCGATCCGGTATATCCGGTTTACGTTGATACCAACGTCATGGCCGGGCGGACCGGACACTTTGCCGATGGCCGCTACGAGGGCATCGTTTACCTGGAAGGGAACCGGGACAACGGGTTTGTCCCGCCGCCTCCGGCGCAACCGGTTGATCTGCTGTACCTGTGTTTTCCCAACAATCCCACCGGATCCACCGCGACCAGGGAGCAGCTGGCGGAGTACGTGGAATACGCCCGCGCCAACGACGCCCTGATTCTCTTTGACGCCGCCTACTACGCGTTCATCCGCGATCCCGACGTTCCCCAGTCGATCTACGAGATCCCCGGGGCGGAAACGTGCGCGGTGGAGTTTCGCAGCTTCTCCAAGACCGCCGGCTTTACGGGATTACGCTGCGCCTTTACCGTTGTGCCCCACCAGATCGAGGTTCGTGATAGCTCCGGCACGGCGCACCGCCTGCGGGACCTGTGGATGCGCCGGCACACCACCAAGTTTAACGGCGCCTCCTACCCGATACAACGCGCCGCCGCCGCCATCTACTCCCCCGAGGGACGTCGCCAGGTGAAGGAGCTCAACGACTATTACCTGGAAAACGCTCGGATTATCCGCGACGGTGTCAGAGAAATCGGCTTGACCACCTATGGCGGGATGAACTCACCGTACGTGTGGGTCGATGCCGGCGGCCGTGATTCCTGGGAGCTCTTTGACGAGCTCTTGAACTCCGCGGGGGTAGTAACGACGCCGGGGGCGGGGTTTGGGCCCGCCGGCGAGGGATTCATCCGAATCAGTGCGTTTAATGATCGAGACAAGGTGACCACGGCGATGGAGCGGATTACCACCGCCCTGGCGTAAGAGATGTAAACCGGCGATGTTTTCTTTGCTTCGGTCTCTGATCATTTACTATGGACGCCCCGGCCGCGCCGCCCAACTCAAACGGCATTACGCTCCCTTTGTTCCGGCAGGGGGGCTCGCCTTTGATGCGGGAGCGCACGTGGGCAATCGAAGTCGGGCGTTCGTGGCGCTGGGCGCGCGGGTTGTTGCGATAGAGCCGCAGCCGAGACTTGCCCGATTTCTCCGCCGTATATTTCGACGGGCGATGAACCGGGGGCTGGTAATGGTCGAAGAGCAGGCGCTGGGCCAGGAGGAACGCGAGGTGGAGCTGCACCTTGCACCGGGAAATCTCACCGTCGCCACCACCTCGGAAGACTGGGCCAATCAGGCCGCCGAGCATCCCGGATGGGAGGACGTGGTGTTTACCGCATCTACCACCGTCCGGCAGACCACACTGGATGCGCTCATTGAGCGCCACGGTGTACCCGACTTCGTGAAGATCGATGTCGAGGGGAGCGAGGACGCCGTACTGGCGGGACTTTCCCGGCCGCTTCCGGCGGTGAGTTATGAGTTTCTTCCGGCGGATCCGGACGTCGCCTACCACGCCACCCCGCGTCCCGAGCACTTTGCCGTGGACAGCGGGGTGAGCTATGAGTATAACGTTTCTCTTGGCGCTGAGCTGCGGCTCGTA
>CAZNRF010000103.1:0-10118 GCA_964575075.1 uncultured Spirochaeta sp.
GGTCTCGCGGTGATGGGCTTCCGCCCCGTTGCACGTGCCCCAGGGAGGTAACCCCCGCCTCGGTGCCGGTGAGCTGCTGGAGCTGCCGCCCGATCTGGCTGGCCTTGGGCTCTTGAACCAGGTGGTAGGGCTGTCCATCGGAGTCGTGTTCCACCACCACCTCGGTCCTCTTGTCCTTCTTTTTCTTGCCGTCACCATTCTCCTGCGCTTTCAGTTCAGCCTGAGAAACCGCCCCTTCCGCCACCGCCACGCTGGAGAAGCGCTTGCCGCTCATACGCCGTTTTTCGAGGTGAGCAGCGACCGCGTTCAGATCGTAGGGGATCTCGGGAATCAGAATCACATCGGCGCCGCCGGCGATCCCCGCCCCCAGCGTGAGCCATCCCGCGTTGTGGCCCATGATCTCACACACGATAATGCGGTGGTGGCTGGTTGCGGTGGTGTGGAGCCGATCAATCGCGTCGGTGGCGATATTCATGGCGGTGTCGAAGCCGAAGGTTACGTCCGTCTCGGCTACGTCGTTGTCGATCGTCTTGGGCAGGGTGATCACGTCCAGACCACCCTCCTTGTGGAGGTGGTAGGCGTTCTTCTGGGTACCGCCACCGCCCAAACACACGAGGCAGTCAATATGGTGCTTCTTGATATTCTCCACCGCGGCCTCGGTCATGTCCATCTTCTTGCCGCCCATGGGCATTTTGTGCGGCTTATCCCGGGCGGTCCCGAGGATGGTGCCCCCTTGCGTGAGAATGCCGCTCACGGCGCGATCATCCAGTGCGATCGTACGGTTCTGTACCAGCCCGCGAAAGCCGTCCAGAAACCCTACCACCTTTATCTCATAGGAACCGATCGCCGCTTTCACCACCCCGCGAATCGCCGCGTTCAGGCCGGGGCAATCCCCGCCACTGGTGAGAATTCCGATACACTTTGTTTTTGATGCCGCCATATTCCACTCCTTCCTATTCAGTATAGGGGCTCAGCGCCCGTTTTTCGAGGGTGAACATGTGCCGTACATATCCGCCGTATATAGCGTAGTTTTCACATTACACCGCAAATTTAGCGCTACATATTGACTTATGACCGCCGGCGTTGGCACTCTTACCGTTCGAGAGGAGGTACCATGGCAGACGCACTTATGATCGATAGCATCGCTGAGTCATCCCCGGATAACACCAGTACCCACGGGATTTTCGCGCCGCGGCGGGCGCTCAAACCCTATGAATACCCGGAACTCCTGGAGTTCAAGAACGCAATTCGCCGGTCCTACTGGGTCCACGATGAGTTTGAGACGGAGTTTCAGGCGGATGTTCAGGATTTCTATACCTCGCTGAGCGATGAAGAGCGTACGGTCGCCAAGCACGCGATGCTCGCCATTGCGCAGATAGAGATTAACGTAAAGGAGTTCTGGGGAGACGTGTTTAAGCACATGCCCAAGCCGGAAATCGGCGCGGTGGGTTTCACCTTCGCGGAGAGCGAAGTTCGTCATTTCGATGCCTACTCCCACCTGATCGAGATACTCGGACTCAATGATGAGTTTCAGACGGTGAGTGAGGTTGGCGCCGTGGCGGAGCGGATCAACTATCTCAACCAGTACACCCGCGGCTACAAATCCGCCGGCGACACCCAAGACTACGCGATGTCGGTGCTGCTGTTTTCCATCTTCGTGGAGCACGTCTCGCTCTTCTCGCAGTTCTTGATTCTCATGGCCTTCAATCGCGAGCGAGGCGTGCTCAAAGGCATCTCCAACGCGGTGGAAGCTACCAGTAAAGAGGAGCAGATCCACGGTGAGTTCGGTGTTCGGCTGATCGAACTGATCCGTGAGGAATACCCCCACTGGTTTGATGAGCGCTTTGAAGGGCAGGTACACACCGCCTGCCGTACCGCCTGGCAGGCCGAACAGAAGATTCTGGACTGGATCTTTGTAGATGGGGAGCTGGAGTTTCTTCGGCGGGAGACGGTGGATGCGTTCCTGGAGGAGCGGTTCAATAAAGCGCTCCGCAGCGTCGGAGTGGCGCCGCTCTTCTCACCTGATCAAGAACTGCTCACCCGTTCAATGTGGTTTGATGAGGAGGTTCTGTCCAGCGCTCATGTGGACTTCTTCAACAAGCGGCCTACCTCCTATTCCAAGCACAACAAAACCTTTTCAAGTGAGGACCTGTTTTGACTCCTATCGCAATACACCCCGAACACGATACCGCGGCCCCCTTCAGCTGGCTGACCGAACACAGCCGGACCTTCCTCAAACGAGGCTACCTCCTGGACGGAGTTGAGCCTGAAGATCGCATCGCCGAGATCGCCGCCAACGCGGCTCGAATTCTCGGTGATCCCACCTTCGAAGCGAAGTTTCTCGAGTATATGTCCCGCGGCTGGTACAGTTTGGCCAGTCCCATCTGGGCCAACTTCGGACTGGACCGCGGCTTGCCGATCTCCTGCTACGGCAGCTACGTCCCGGATTCGATGGAAGGGATTCTGGATACCGCCAAAGAAGTGGGGATGATGTCAAAGTACGGCGGGGGAACCAGCGCCTACTTTGGAGCGGTCCGCGGCCGGGGGGCACCGATCCGGAATAACGGTCACTCCGAGGGATCGGTGAACTTCATGCGCCTGTTCAACACGCTGGTGGATGTCACCAAGCAGGGGAGTACGCGGCGGGGCGCCTTCGCCGCCTACCTCCCGATCGATCATCCGGATATCCACGAGTTTCTCAATATCAAGACCGAGGGAAATCCGATTCAGGGTATCTTCACCGGCGTCACCGTACCGGACTACTGGATGCACGAGATGGTTGGCGGAGACCAGGACAAGCGTTCGGTGTGGGCCAAAGTGCTGCAAATGCGCAGTGAGCAGGGCATCCCGTACATCTTTTTTAGTGACACCGTGAATCGGAACGCCCCGGATGTGTATCGAGAGCGAGGGATGACGATTCACGCCAGTAACCTCTGCTCAGAGATTATGCTCGCCAGTGATGAGGACAGCTCCTTTGTGTGTGATCTGTCCTCGCTCAACGTCGCCGCGTTTGATGAATGGGTGGATACGGACGCGGTAGAGACCCTGACCCGCTTTCTGGATACGGTGATGACTGAGTTTATCGCCAAGGCGGACGGGATCCCCGGATTCGAGCGGGCGGTGAACTTTGCCCGGCGGCAGCGAGCGCTGGGTATCGGTGTGCTCGGCTGGCACGATTACCTGCAAGCCAACATGATTCCCTTCGATAGTATGGAGGCGATGCAGCGCAACGCCCGGATCTTCAAGACGATTCGCGAGCGATCATTGGACGCCTCCCGGGAGCTGGCGCGGGAGTTCGGCGAACCGGAGCTGCTGGTGGGAACGGGGCGGCGGAACATGACCCTTATGGCGGTGGCCCCCACCACGTGCTCGGCGTTTATCCTGGGGCAGACGTCGCAGTCGATTGAGCCCTACCGCTCCAACTACTATGTGAAGGATCTGCAGAAAGCGAAGATCACGCTGAAAAATCGGCACCTCGAAAAACTACTCGAGCAGAAGGGTAAGAACACGCCGGAGATCTGGAGATCGATTCTGGAGAACGGTGGATCGGTGGCGCATCTCACCGAGACGCTTACCGATACCGAACGGGAGGTATTCAAAACGTTCTCCGAGATCAGTCAGTTGGCGGTGGTGCAGCAGGCGGCGCAGCGGCAAAAATTCATCGATCAGTCGCAGAGCCTGAACCTGATGATCCACCCGGACACGCCTATTAAGGATATCAATCAGCTGCACGTGCGCGCCTGGGAGTTAGGTATCAAGACGCTCTACTACCAGCACTCGATCAACGCGGCCCAGGAGTTCAATCGGAATCTTCTCAGTTGCTCCGTGTGTGAGGCGTGATCGTCAGCCCGTCGGCTCGTCGGCCCGCCGGCGGCGGGCGTCACGTGCTGAACATCGGCCGCGCCCGATCGGCGTAGATATCGATCAGCGCATCCTGCAGGCGGGTGCGATCCCCATCGGTTCGGGCGGCCTCGTCCAGCCGGAGGAGTGTTTCGGCGATCTGCTCCTGTGTTGCCGCTGCAGCGTACCGTGCGGCGAGGGCGGCGGTCACCTGCTGCATCTGCGTGACCTCCCGTCGCGGTCTGCCCGGCTCGATCAGCCCGTCCAGTGCGTGGGTATCGACCACGGCGGCCACGTGTTGGAGCGACTCCGGCTCCGCCGGGAGGTCCTCGCTGCTCAATCCGCGGCCCCACATCGCCACGGCATAGGTGAGGGCGGCCCGGAGGCGCTCTTCCTCTTGCAGTGAGGTGCTCACCGCCCCCCGGGAGATCGCGCGCTCACCCAGCTTGGATAGACGGTTTGCTCTTCCGCGTCGGGCGCGCTCCGCGATACTCTCGCCGAGGCGCACCGAGCCGACCGATATCGCCCGGATTACAACCACAGTGCCCTGTACGGTCCAGACGAGGAGGAGTGCCGCGAATTTTATGAGATTGACCAGCAGCACAATGACCAGATAGATCATCTGCAGGTTCGCAGCCTTTTTGCCGCGCATCTGAACGCCGGCGATCTTGGCGGAGGAGCGATTGGGGTTGGTCCAGTTGAACGTGCCAAGACCATTCTTGGTGGAGAAGCTCACACCGCTCTTGGACAGGTTGAGCTTGGTTGGGCCCGTACCATAGCGACCGCGTAGCCGCAGGCGGCCGTTCTGCACGGCAACGTTGGTCCCCTTTGCGATCCGGGTAGAGACGCGGATGCCGTGGCTGGTGTTGCCGGTGATATTGAGCCCCGCCGCCTTGGTCTGCGCCCGCAGGGAGACACCGCCGGTGCGACTCGCCCGGAGATACTTCCCCCGATGCTCGATCCGCCGTTGCCTGCCATACTCGTCTTTTTTACCGATGTTGAACATGATTGTTCCAATATACCACCGTCTACGGTGTACCGTATATTCACTCTTTTGTAGCGAGGGGGTGACTCCGGGAATCCCCGGTGCGGCTCGCTCGTAGAATCCTATTAATCGATAAATATTTATTGACACAGCGTCGAGCGTATGGTTTACTGGCGGTAGCTGAAGATCTTCCCGCTGTACGGTGCGCCGTAGAGCTTAGCGGAATTCCAAGGCACTGGACGTTACCGACCCAGAGGGCGCACGCCTAATGGAGATGGAACCCTTCTGACTACCTACAGGAGAACACCTCATGATCACTGCTGCACGAGCGCAGGAACTAGCATGGGCGAAGTCCGTTATAAAGCCTGAAGAGGTTGACAAATACCTCGACAGCGCCGGGCGAGACTTCATTGATGATGATCTGATTTACCGTCAATTGGCGGATGCGCACAACCCTGACCCACAACGGGTGCGCGATATTCTGGATAAATCCCGGGCAATGCAGACCCTCGATCCCAGTGAAACGGCGACCCTCCTGCAGGTGGAAGATCCCGATCTGTTAGATGAGATGCGCCGGACCGGACTCGAGATAAAACTGAGCGCGTACGACAACCGGATCGTCACCTTTGCCCCGCTGTATATGTCCAACCACTGCATTAACAGTTGCACCTACTGTGGGTTCCGCCAGGAAAACCATGAGATGGAACGCATCCGGCTCACCCCTGAAGAGATTCGTCGGGAAACGCGATCCCTCACCGGAACGTTCGGCCATAAGCGGCTGATTGTAGTCTACGGCGAGCACCCCAAGAGCGATATCGATTATCTCGAAGAGAGCATTGACGCCGTCTATGGCGTCCGCGTTCCTACCCGAAAGGGCCACGCCAACATCCGCCGCGTCAATGTAAACGCCGCGCCCCTGGATATTGCATCGCTGCGCCGGCTCAAAAACGTCGGACTGGGAACGTTTCAGGTGTTTCAGGAAACCTACCATCGCGATACGTATCGGCGCGTCCACGGGCACAAGAGTCTGAAAGCCGACTACAAGTGGCGATTGTACTGCATGCACCGCGCTCAGGACGCCGAGGTAGATGATGTTGGTATTGGCGTGCTCTTTGGCCTGTATGACTGGAAGTTCGAAGTCATGGGATTGGTGAATCATACTCGAGAGCTGGAGAAGACGTGGCGCGGAATCGGACCCCACACGATCAGTTTTCCGCGACTGGAGGCGGCCCATAACGCGCCGGGTACGCGAAGCAGTCCCTACGCGGTCAGTGACGCCGATTTTCTGAAGCTGATCACGGTGCTCCGCCTCTCCGTTCCCTACACGGGCATGATTTGTACCGCCCGCGAAACTGCAGCCGTGCGCAATGAGGCGGTCCGCCGGGGAATTACTCAAATGGATGCTTCCACCCGCATCGGGTTGGGAGCGTACAGTACTACCTATGATGAACAAGAAGAGGCTCGTCAGCAGTTTATGCTGGGAGACCCCCGATCGGTAGATGAGCTCGTTCGCGACCTGGCGGACATGGGATATATCACCAGTTTCTGTACCGCCGGGTACCGGATCGGCCGGACGGGGGAGCGGATTATGCGACTGCTTCGCTCGTGTCACGAGGGTGATTTCTGTAAGCTAAACGCGATCCTGACCTTTCGGGAGTGGCTTGATGACTTTGCCACGCCCGCGACAAAGGAGAAGGGTGAGGCGCTGATTCGTCGGGAGTTGGCCACGGCAGCTGCCCGAACGCCAAAGCTCCACAAGAAATTCAGTGACTATTATGAACGGACGATCCATGGGGCCCGCGACCTCTATCTCTGATCCGTGTGCGGACCAGGCGGGGCGCCACGAGATAGCCGCGTGGCTCCGTGGCGAGTACCCCGGGGGCGACGATGCGCTCTTTGCCGCCGCCCGTCGCGCGTTAGAGCGCACGGTAGGACCAGAGGTGTGGATGCGCGGACTGCTGGAGTATTCCAACTACTGTCGGTGCGATTGCCACTACTGCGGTATTCGCCGATCGGCAGAGGTGTCCCGATTTGACCTTACTGATGAGGAAATCGTGGCGGCAGCGCGGGAATGCGCCGACGCGGGGTTTGGCTCGATGACGCTGCAGGCGGGTGAGCGCCGGGACCGGCGCAGTATTGTGAGAATTGAGCGGCTCATTCGAAAGATAAAGACGGTTACCTACCGGGAGGGATTACCGGAGGGACTCGGGCTTACGTTAAGCCTCGGTGAGCAACGGGAGGAGACCTATCGACGCTGGTACGACGCGGGAGCGCATCGCTACCTCTTGCGTATCGAGACGAGCAACCCGAGCCTCTTCGCTCAGCTTCACCCGACGCGGCAGACGTTTTCTGATCGGGTAACAGCACTGCGCACCCTGAAACGCGTCGGGTACCAGTTGGGTACGGGGGTGATGATCGGTATTCCCGGACAGACGATAGATGATCTCGCTGCGGATGTACGGTTCTTCCGAGATATCGATGCGGATATGATCGGCATGGGGCCCTACATTCCTTCCGTAGCGGCGGCCCGCACCTTTCGGCGGGCCGCAGACCGAAGCGTGGCGGAGCGCCTGCAGCTTTCTTTGCGAATGATCGCCGTGACGCGGTTAACGATCCCTGACCTAAACATCGCCGCTACCACGGCGCTGCAGGCGCTCGCGCCCACCGGGAGAGAGGCCGGACTCGCGGCGGGAGCCAACGTGATGATGCCGATCGTGACTCCGATGTCACGGCGGCAGTCCTACCAGCTGTATGACGGCAAACCGTGTCTGGATGAAGATAGCGTTGCATGCCGCGCATGTACACCGGCGCGTGCTGCGCGTCTCGGCCGACCGGTAGTACCGGACGCATGGGGCGATGCTCCCCACGCACACCGCCGAAAAGGAGCAGAGTATGAATGAGATTCAGTTTGTGGAACTGGCGCGACGGTGTCGCACCGGTGATATCGTAACAGCTGAGGATGGTGCCGGGAAGCGTACCGGAAGGGGAGTGATAGTTTCCTTTGTAGACCCCGCCAAGCCGCTGCTTGCCTTTGTGGTGGAAGGACACGTAGTGGCGGAGTTCTTTCAGGATGTATTCTACGCCGCCTCACCATGGATTGCGGCGGACTACATAACGGTTACGCGCCCGGCGAGCCTCCCCGGCACGGAGTCTGCACATACCGACGCCTGGGCCGCAACGATGTCTGCGGTGTTCGGCATGCCCTTCACCACCGATTCCGAGCGCTTTGATGCGTATGCGGCGGGGGTGTTTGGGGTGCCCCGACCGGTATCCTCAGCCGTGTACCGCTGGATAGAGAGCCGGATCGTCAAACCGGCCGACGTGGAAGAGCTACTGGCAGATCGCGTTTCGATCTGGGAGGGCTATCGGAACTATGCCTTCTCCTGAACGCCGCTACGGCTTTATCGGCCTTATTGTGCAGGACCGCAACCGAGCAGGGGCGCGGATTAATCAGATCCTGTCTACCCACACTGAGTTCATTGTAGGGCGCATGGGTATGCCCAATTTGCAGGATGGTACGTTATCGATCGTGACCTTGATCGTTCATGCAACAACCGATGAGATCGGCGCGCTCACCGGAAAACTCGGCGCCCTTCCGGGGGTCTCGATTAAATCGGCGATGCATAAGGCGCTGGACCCATGAGTGACACGTGGACGGACGCGAATTCGCGAGTGACATCCCCGCTGCCTGGGGTATCTCCATACCGGGTATCACCCAACCTGGTGCGCGCAGTGGCGCTGGTACAAGAAGCTGCCGCCGTATGTAACGGTGAGCTCGGGTATTTGCCGATTGATGCCGTGGAGCGTATCGTCGGCGCGGCACGGGAGCTTCAGAGCAGTGATGATCAGGCGCTTCTCGATGCGATCGCTCTGGACGCGTTTCAGGGCGGGGCAGGAACCGAAATCAATATGGCCGTCAATACCTGGATCGCACAATCGGCAGGTGCAGAGACCCCGGGTGGTGCGCTGGATCCCTATGCGCACGTGAACTGCCACCAGTCTACCAA
This sequence comes from uncultured Spirochaeta sp., assembly GCA_964575075.1. GTDB lineage: Bacteria > Spirochaetota > Spirochaetia > DSM-27196 > Alkalispirochaetaceae > Alkalispirochaeta. Next base: position 8,833 of record CAZNRF010000103.1, read on the forward strand.
TGATGTTATGCCCACGGCGTTGCGGCTTCTGATGCACGATCAGTTGTCTTCACTCGAGCGATCTATCGAGGGACTCCAGACGGAGCTGCAGACCGGTGAAGAGCGCTATGACAGGGTACTGAAACCGGCGCGCACGCAGTTGCGAGACGCCGTGGTTACGACCGTGGGCCGGGAGTTTGCCACCTGGGCGCATGCGATTGGACGTGACCGATGGCGCTGTTTCAAGGCTCGGGAACGGATTCGTGAGGTCAATCTTGGAGGAACCGCCGTGGGAACGGGCGCAGGTGCTCCCCGGAAGTACGTGCTTCAGGTGGTTCAGGTACTACAACGCCTCACTTTCCACCCGGTGTGCCGGGCGGATCACCTCGTAGAAGCCACCAGTAATTGGGATCAGGTGGTAGAAGCGATGGAGTCGGTGCGAACGGTGGCGGTTAACCTCCGACGAATCGCGAATGACATTCGAATCCTGGCATCGGGTCCGGAAACCGCCGTCGGTGAGTTTCGCCTTCCCCGGCTCATGCGGGGTTCCAGTATCATGGCGGGTAAAGTGAATCCGGTGGTACCGGAAGCGGTGATTCAAGCGGCGGAACGGATCCTTGCCAACGACGGACTCATCGCCCGGCTTGCTGCATCAACCGAGCTGGAATTAAACGCGTTCTTTCCCGCGTTAGCCTTTACCATCGAAGAGAGTTTGGTAATGGCTCGCGGCGCCACCGATGCGTTGTGCGAGTATGTGAGTCGGTTGGAAGTTGATTCGCCGCGGTGTGCCGCCAACGTGGCCGGCAGCGCCGCCGCAGTGGTGGCATTGCTCCCGCTCGTGCCCTACGGTGGAGTGGAGGTACTGCTGCGTGGTGCCGGCGCCGCAGGTAAAGAGCTCCAAACGTACCTCACGGAGGAGGGCCTTCTCAGCAAGGAGGACGCGGAGGCGTTGTTTGCCCCGGAGAATCTGATGTCCTTGGGGTATAACGAGGCGCTGTATTCGGCGATTCGGGAGCGCTCCGGTGTCGCCCTGGAATCACACATAGCTACCCTCGGAGGAGCCTCATGACCAATCGTACCCAGTCTACACCGCGCGCGCTTCGTCCGCACATCGTTCTGGTGGGGAAATGCAACGCCGGTAAATCGGCGTTGTTGAACGCTCTCGCCGGAGACGATCTGGCTATCGTTTCCGCCACGGCGGGAACTACCACGGATCCGGTGACTCGCGCCAGCGAGCTGGTTCCCTGGGGACCGGTGGTGTATGTGGATACCGCCGGGAGCGATGATGAAAGTGCGCTGGGCGCCCA
>CAZNRF010000104.1:0-10095 GCA_964575075.1 uncultured Spirochaeta sp.
TTGGATTACCGGTGGCAGTTCCGGCATCGGTGCGGCCCTGGCTCGAGAGTTGGCAGCCCCCAACATCACCCTGTACCTCTCGGGACGTTCGCTGTCCCGATTGGAGGCGGTTGCTCAGGATTGCCGTCAGCGAGGTGCATCCGTCACCACCGTACCTTTCGATATAGCGGACCCTGCGGCACGAGAGAACGCCGTAAAGGAAGTGCTTGCGGCAGCCTCACCTCCGGAGGTTCTTGTGAACAACGCCGGTCTCAGCCAACGTGGTACGGCGGTGGAGACGGATTACGCCGTGGACCGGATGCTCATGGAGGTGGATTATCTCGCGCCGGTACAACTCACCAAAGCGCTCCTCCCGTCGATGCTGGAGCGCGGAACCGGGTGTGTCGTCGCCGTCTCCAGCGTGGCAGCCCTGGCGCCGGTTCCGCTTCGAAGCGCCTATAACGCCGCCAAGGCGGCGCAACTGGCATTCTTCGGAACACTGGCGAATGAACTGGCTCGTTCACCCGTTTCCGTACATGTGGCGATTCCCGGTTTCGTGAAAACCGCCGTTTCCAGGAACGCCCTTACCGGTACGGGAGCGCCGGCTAACGTTATGGACCCCAATCAATCCGGTGGAATCGATGGAAACCGCGCCGCCCGTGATATCCTTCAGGGTATCGCGGCAGGCCGGACGCGGATCTTTACGGGGCTCACCCCGAAACTTCGACTGATGATCTTCCTGGCACGCCGCGTTCCCGGTCTTTTGGACCGTATCTTGCAAAACGCGGAGGTCCGCTGATGCTCCTGGCGATTTTTCCCGATGCACGGGGCGTTCTACTCCTCCGGAGAACCCCCGCGGCGCACCATAGCCACACCCCACGGTACACGATTCCCTCGGTGGAGGATCTGCGGTCCGCGGGATTGGATATACCCGACCAGCCGTGGCAGTTTGTCCAGCGTGGGGGCGAATCCATGAGCGGGGTGTTTGTTGAAAAATCCACCCTCGAGCACCTCTTAGCGGTCACCGCCTCCAAGACGGGCCTGTCCAGCGAGGCCGGGCTGGAAATTGTGGGACGACGGGAAGCGGCGGATTTCCTCGATGTGGACGATTACTGGCACATGAATCGGGCGTTTCATCTGGCCGATTGGGACCGGAAGACCCGGTTCTGCGGTACCTGTGCCTCCCCAATGGAGCGCAGTTCCGGGGAGATCGCCAAGACGTGTCCAACCTGTGGCACCACCAGTTATCCGCAGATCGCCCCGGCGGTTATTATGGCGGTGGTGAAAGATGGGCGACTATTGATGGCGAACAGTCGCCGCCACAGTGGTCAGATCTACAGCGTGCTCGCCGGATTTGTAGAGGCGGGTGAAACGCTGGAGCACGCGGTGAGCCGGGAAGTGCATGAGGAGGCGGGAATCCTTGTGCGAAATATCGAGTATTTCTCCAGCCAGCCCTGGCCCTTTCCCAATTCGCTGATGATCGCATTCACCGCCGAATGGTCCTCCGGGGAGATTGCCGCCAACGATGAAGAAATTCTGGACCTGGGGTGGTATACGCCGGCGGAGATTCCCCGTCAAATTCCCAGTAGTTACAGTGTTGCCCGCCGGTTGATCGAATGGTTTGTCAGTGAGTTCGGAACTGCCGATGACTTGCAGCGGATTCTTGACAGTGCCACCGGTTGAACGTTGGTTGAACATTCGTCACGAGACAATTTTACAGTTGCTAAACCGAAATTCTCGGTTTACCCTACTCAACACGACACGAGGAGTGAACGTATGAAGCCCGTAAATTGGGGAGTTCTTGGAGTTTCAGGTCATTATCGCTTGCGCTGCTCAGCACCGCTGCGCCGCTCGGAAACGGTACAGATGCGCGGCATCGCCTCTCGCTCGGTAGAACGCGCGCGGGCAGCAGCCTGGGAGTTCGGCATGAGCGAGGGCTATGGAAGCTACGAGGAGCTCCTGTCGGATCGTGAGATCGAAGCGGTGTATATCCCGCTTCCGAATCACATGCACCTGGAGTGGATCAAGAAGGCCGCCGACGCCGGTAAACACATCCTCTGTGAGAAACCACTGGGCCTGAACGCCGGCGAGGTTGAAGAGGCGATCGCCTATACCGAGAAGAAGGGTGTACTGCTGATGGAGGCGTTTATGTATCGCCTGCACCCGCAGTGGCTCACGGCCAAAGAGTTGGTTTCAATCGGTGAGATCGGTTCGATTACCGCCGTGCAGAGCCATTTCTTCTATGATAATCGCGATCCCAACAACATTCGAAATCGGCCCGAGGCCGGCGGCGGCAGCATTCTCGACATCGGCTGTTATGCGGTTTCCTCCGCCCGTTTTCTCACGGGAAAAGAGCCGGTACAGGTGATGAGTCTCATCGACTGGGACGAGCAATTCGGCACGGACCGGTTGGCCTCGGGAATTCTTGATTTTGGTGACGGCGTGCACGCGACGTTTACCGTGGGAACGCAAACCTACGCCCAACAGAAAGTGCAGGCCTTTGGTACCGGTGGAACCGTTCGGGTGGAGCTTCCCTTTAATGCGTATCCCGATGTCCCGCTGGCAGTACATGTGGAAACGGGCGTCGGTCATCGCACGGTGGAGCATCCGCCGGCGGACCAGTATCAGATCCAGTTTGAACAGTTTTCCAAGGCGGTTCGTGCCGGCGGTCCGGTACCTACGCCACTTGAGGACGCCCTCGGAAACCAGCGTGTCCTGGATGCGCTGTTCAGGAGTGGAAAAAACCGGTCGTGGGAGCGACCTGCGTAGGAAAAAGGAGAGCCCATGTCTCATGGACACGTACTAGTGATCGGTGGCGGGGGAACGGGAGCGGCGATCGTTCACGATCTGATGCTCCGCGGATTTTCGGCAACGTTGGTGGAGCGCGGTGAGCTGACCAGCGGGACCACCGGTCGGCATCACGGACAGTTACACTCCGGCGCGCGCTACGCGGTGGGAGACCGTGAGATCGCCAAGGAATGCATGGATGAGGTGCGAATTCTGCAGAAGATCGCGCCGGAAGCACTGGAGATGAACTACGGGCTGTTTGTCGCGCTGAGTGACGAAGACGTGGAGTTTGCGCCGACCTTTATCGACGCGTGCCGGGAATCCACCATTCCTACCCGGGAGATTCCGGTGGAACAGGCGCTTCGCATGGAGCCCCATGTGAATCCCGCAATTAAGAAGGCGGTACAGGTACCGGATGGTACCATCGACGCCTGGCGCCTCCCCTTGCACTTCTTTGCGACCGCCCGCGCCAACGGCGCCGATATCCGCACCTTTACGGAGGTTGTTGAGATTCTCTCCACCGGCGGAGCGGTAACGGGAGTTCGTGTTCGGGATTTGGGCTCCCGAAAAGAATATGAAATCAAAGCCGACATGGTGGTCAGTGCCACCGGTGCCTGGGCGGAGAAAGTTGCCAAGCTCGGTGGCATCCACATTCCGGTGACGCCGGGCCCGGGAACGATGGTGGCGGTGAAGAAGCGGCTCAATAACATGGTGATCAGTCATCTCCACCCCGCCGGTGACGGAGATATTGTGGTGCCCCAGCGGGGGCTCTCCATAATCGGATCCACCCAATGGAAAACCGACGATCCCGATACCGTTGAGGTGCCGAAAGCGGACATTGACTATCTGCTCCGCCGCGCCACGGAACTGATGCCGGCGTTTGCGGACACCCCGTTTCATGCGGCGTGGTCCGCCAGCCGACCGCTGGCCGGGGCGTCCAGCAACGTTGAAGACGGACGGAAACTGAGTCGCGACTTTATCGCCATTGACCACGGAAAGTCCGACAATCTCCAGGGCCTGATTTCGATCATTGGCGGTAAAGCCACCGTCCTCCGGGCGATGGGCGAAAAGACGGTGGATCTCATCTGCGACCTCTTTGGGGTGGATGAACCGTGCCGCACGGCGGAAACGCCGCTCCTGCCCCATCGGGCGTTCTATAACCCAAACCTGGCAAAGCAGCCCACGGAGGTGTCCTCATGAGCAACGCTACTCACGATCCCACCGCCATGATAGAACCGGCGCTCCGGACGGTGGTATTCCGGATCGAGCGCAAACAGCTGGATGAAGGCTGGAGCGAGTACGAGGTTCCGATCAAAGGACACACCACCGTGGTGGACGCGTTGGAATGGATCAAGAACCATCTGGACGACACGCTGCTCTTCCGCCATAGCTGCCACCACGGAAGCTGCGGCACCTGCGGCATGGTCATAAACGGCGAGCGCAAACTGGCGTGCACCACCAACGTGAAAGAACTGGTGGAGGCCGCGGAGGCGGACGGGAGAGATACCACCGTAGAAGTGCTTCCGCTCCAGACGATGACCCACATCGGTGATCTCGCGGTAGATCCTACGCCGCTGTTCAAGGACTTCCCGGTGGCCGCCACGTACCTGCGAGCCAGTGAGGCAAACAAGAACAGCCAGACCCCCGACGAGATCGATCGGTATGTGCGCTTTGAAAACTGTATCGAATGCGGCCTGTGCGTGTCGGCGTGCCCGGTGATCTCGATTCGGAAATTTATGGGTCCGGCGGGACTGTCGGCATACAACCTGGAGCTCGATAAGAATCCCCATCGTAGCGCGGAGCTGCTGCCCGAGGTTGATACCGACGAGGGCGTGTGGGGATGTGATCGCCACCTGGCGTGCAGCGCGGTGTGCCCCACCGGCGTCTATCCCGGCAAGCAGATCGCTATGTTGCAGCGAAAGATCAAAAAAGCGCGCGGCGAATGACGCCGCAGCGCATATCCACCGTTCTGACCTGAAAAACCGAGCAATTCACTCATAAATTAGAAAAATTTGTAATTTTCTTGACAATGAAAACAGCCCCTATATACTTAGAAGCATAGGGGCTATTTTTATGAGGAAAATATTTATTATCTCCACCATTGCGGTATTACTGTCGTCCTGTGCTACTACGCGCTGGGCCGAACTGGATGACGGTCCGTTGGAAGAGCCGTCTGAGCAAGAAGCTTTGTTCATCAGGGAGCGTATGCAGGACGCAATGATTCTGGAAGACTTCAACGATCGTGACGTCCACGACGGTATCGCCGTCCTTGGTCGACATAACACTGAACGCGGTGTTGTCGAGATTCCCGGAGACGGTACATGGGTTCGGGTGAATCCGGGTTATACGTTTCAGCGCGTTATCGCCTGTTATCGAATCGATTCAGACACCGGTCACGTCTTCATTTCTACCGATTTGCCGGAAGGGCACACCGACCTGTTTAATGATGCCTATGGTGATTGGGCCCACAATATGGACGGTACTACACCCTATACCCGAGTCGAATCCAGTTCATTCGGACAGAAGCGCACATCCCGGTGGATCGTTCAGGAAATGAGAATCGAGGGGAACGAGCTCGTATTCCTCTCCGGCGACCGAGTGTTTGGTCGCATACCCCTCGAAGAAAGCACAGGTTTCGAGACGATCAATATCCGGGCAAATGTCGGCGGAACCGGCGAATTGGATTGGCTGGTTCTGGATTGATGAACAGGACCTTGACGGGAGGAATTATGAGAAGATATGGAAGACTGCCCGCCTTGGGAGTTGCGATCGGTATAGGCATACTGATGGTGACCGCGTGCGATTTGGAAGAACCGGATGGTTCCTTAGCTGTAGAGACCACTGCGGCAGGCGCTACCGTGTATATCGATGGAACGGCCCAGTCGACAACGACGGCGAACGGTGAGACACGATATTCACTCCCACCGGGATCCTACGACGTACTCGTCTTTAAGCTCGGATCCGCCCCGTGCTTTGAGCGAGTTACGGTAGACTCGGACGAGACGGTACGCCTGAGCTGTGATGACCCTGAGCCAACGGTTCTACTGGATGATGATTTCCAGCAGTACAGTGATACCTCGGAGGTATCGGATTATGATGGCGAGTCCTACGTGGCCAGCCTACAACGTGATGGGGATAACCAATTTCTGCGCATCGCCAACGATACCGATTACTACGCGGTGTTCAATTGGCCGGTGGACGCCGCACCAGAACAGAACGTGGTATACGCCGTTTCAATCTTGGGCTATGCCCCGGATACCTCCGCCATGGCTCTGTATCTCCAGAGCGATACGACTGATGGATTATATGGGTTTGGCGACAATTTCACCTTTTCACGACCAAATGATCCGAATGAACCAACCGAGGTTCTCGACGACACCCTGCCGGGAATAGCAGAACGTGCCGATACGGATCTGGTGATCATTACCGTGGAGTCACGGATCTTCGTTCTGAAGAACGGCGACTTGGTGATAGACCACCTGGATTCCACCGAGACGGTCCAAAACATCTCTGGACTGCAGGCGGAGGTTAACGGTCAGATTGGAGACCCCGCGGGAACCAATCGCGGGGACTTTGATGACATTCTTGTGTACACCTACTGAAGAATCTAAATCTTATCCACCAGCATCGAGCACTTGCCCGATGGAATGGGGAGCGTCTTGGGCTGCTTGCGGCCCAGGCGGTCCAGCGTGAAGTAGTACAGCTTTTCCGACTCGTGGCGGATCTCCCAGCCGCGGCCGCTCTTTTGACTGAGGATCGTGATCGTGTTGCGGCGGAGGTTGAGGTTCTCGATTCCCATGATCTCCAGGGTGGGTACCACCCACCGCACCGTCTTGCGCGGGAGACTCACCTCTAATCCCACCACGTTCTCAATCATCAGTGCGATCGTGGACAGGCCGATCTCCGGCAGGTGCATCGCCCGGGGAAACTCATCGTTGCCGGGCCACACGGCGGCGCCTTCCCGCATGGGGCGGTACGCCTCCCAGACGGTGCCTTTGCGGTCGCCCGCGGGATGGAGAGTGTCGAGCATGTTGTAGAGGTGGCGAATCGCGAACTCCCGCGCCGCCTCCCACTCATGCTGCCGTTCCAGCCCTTTGAGAATCATAAAGGTAAAATGCGGAAACACCGATCCGCGCCAGCCCTCGCCGTCCTCGGAGAAGGTGGGCTCGCTCACCGCCAGTGAAGGAAAGGGGTTCTCCGTGCCGAAACTGTCGGGATCCTTCAGATGATCCACCAGTCGGCCGGCTCGCGCCTCATTGGGAATATCAGTGAGCAGCGGCCAGAAGGTGGCTACCGTTTTCACCGGTACCTGCTCGCGATCCTTATCGAGATCGTAGTAAACACCGTCGTCATCGTTCCACATGAGCTGGTTGATCCGCGTCTTCAGCGAGAAGTACTGCCGGCGGTAGCGAAACTCGATGTCTTTATCGTTGAGAACGTGGCCCAGCTCCGCCATGCGGGCGGCGTTGAGCGCCGCCTGGGTGTTGAAATCAACCGGGTAGTACATCTTCTCCCGGGGCGCGTTGGGCATACCGGTGGCGGATAACGGCACGTGAAAGAGTCCGGTCTCATCCTTGAAGGTGGTTTCCAGCCACTCGAAGTAGCGCTCCAGGGCAGGCATTACCTCCTTAATCCGCTTCTTGTTGCCGGCTTTGTGGTACATGTTGTACTCAGCCCAGGCGAAGAGCGGCGGGGCGGCACCCTCGGGGTTGTCCTCCGAAACAATCGGCTTTCCCGTCTCCACCGAGTACTCCGCGCGAATCGCACCGTCGGACTCCTGCTTGCTGTAGAAGTTGTCCAGCTGCGGCTCCGCGGGATAGTTTCGATTGCTGTACACCAGAAAGAACGAGGAAAAGATCGCATCCGTCTGGTTGATGCGGTCCGCATCGGGGGCGTTAAAATATCGAGATTCAAATCCGTTTTTGCTGGTGCCTTTTTGCCAGTAGTCTTCGATCCAGGCCCAGGTCTGTTCGTAGATGTCGACAAAGTCCTGATCATAGAAATGGACTGTCGGAAATTCTTTTTTTGTTGCCACTGTTATCGACCTTACTTCGTATGAATTCGCTATGAGGAACGTGGGGTGCCGCTAAACATAGCGCGCCCGCGACGGTTCGTCAAATCGCCCGCAAGTCCTTGCTTGACAGGGCAATACCTTGTTGTCATAGTTGCGCGCATGGACCTGTCCGAGCTCAAAACAACCATCGACATGGCAATGCTGGAGCTGGACGAAACGCAGACCGCATCACTCGAGGGTGCTGTTGAGCAGATGCTCGAGTACTTCGCGCTGATGTCCACCATCGATGTCGAAGGGGTGGAACCAACTACCCACGCGCTCATCGCTGCGAATCGTCTGCGCCAAGATTCACCGCGCACCGACGTCGACCCCGACTCACTGCTGGAACATGCTCCCGACCTGGAAGATCGGTTGGTGGCAATTCCCAACGTTCTGTAAATGCCCATGTGGAATACCATCCTTACCGATTCGCGCGATGACTACGCGCAGTTTCTTGCGGATCAGGACCGTGACAGCGGGGCCTTTCTGGAAATCGGCTCTCGAGAACAATGGGCTGCCACTTCCGAGTCCGCTGCTGGTTCCGAGCCCGCCGCCCGTACCGAGCCTTCGCTTCCACTCCCTATCGCGGTTAAGGATAACATCGCTGTCAAGGGGTACCACCTGACGTGCGGATCCAAAATGCTGGACGCTCTCCAGAGCCCGTATGATGCCGCCGCGGTTCGCCGCCTTCGGGAGGCGGGCGCCACGGTCGTGGGAAAAACGAATCTCGATGAGTTCGGTATGGGAAGCTCCACGGACAACTCTGCCCTCAAGCAAACCAACAATCCCTGGGATTACTCCCGCGTGGCCGGGGGATCCAGCGGGGGCTCCGCCGCGGCGGTGGCCCAACAACTGGTCCCGGTGGCGTTGGGCAGCGACACGGGAGGATCAATTCGCCAGCCGGCGGCGTTCTGTGGGGTCTATGGGCTGAAGCCGACCTACGGCACGGTGTCACGGTACGGGCTGGTGGCGTACGCCTCATCCCTCGAGGTGATCGGCGTCCTGGGCGCGGATATCCGCACGGTAGCGGACACCTATCGCGCTATGCGTGGCCAGGATGAGCAGGATCACAGTACCGTGGCGATTCCGCCGGAGGCCACCGCGGCGGTGCCCACCGGAGAAGTGAAAACGATCGGCGTGTTTCAGGGAAATCTTGGTCTGGATGACGCCGTAGACCGCAATTACCGGCAGACCGCCGACGCCCTGAAGCAGCTCGGCTACCGGATCGAACCGATTGAACTCTCTACGCTGGAATATGTAGTCCCCGCGTACTACACGATCGCCGCCGCCGAGGCCAGTGCCAATCTTGCCCGGTATAACGGCGTGCGCTACGGATACCGCCCGGTGTTCTCGGAAAACCCCGAAGAGCTGATGCGGATGGCGCGGAGTGAGGCGTTCGGCGATGAGGTAAAACTCCGAATCGTTCTGGGCACGTATGTGCTCCGGAGCGGATTTCAGGATCAGTACTATACTCGGGCACAGAAGATTCGCACCCTGATCCGGCGTGAACTTGCGCAGCGCTTTCAGGAGGTGGATCTGATCCTGGCGCCCACCTTTCCGGTGCAGGCGTTTGCCCACGGTGACGGAGCCATGGACCCCTTCCAACAGAAGGTGGCCGACCGGTTTACCGGTATCGCCAACCTGGCGGCGATTCCCGCGCTGACGATTCCCAGCGGGATCGAAGACGGCCTCCCGGTGGGGATGCAGCTGATGGGTCCCGCCTTTCGTGAGGAAAGACTGTTCTCCGTGGCGGAACACTTCGCCACCGTGGTGCCGGTGCGTTTTCCCGACCAGAGTCGCTCCTTTGACCAGTGGCGCAGCGAGCACGCCGGCGGCGCCCGGGGAGGCAGGTAACGGTGTATCAGTCATTTGTCGGTCTCGAGATTCACATTCAGCTCCTCACCGAAACCAAGGTTTTCTGTAACTGCCGGGCCAATTTTGGTGATGAACCCAACACCAACGTCTGTCCCGTGTGTATGGGGTACCCCGGCGTGCTGCCCACGCTCAACGAGCAGGCGATCGAGATGGCCTACACCGTGGCTCGCGCGCTCAACTGTGAGCTCAATCCGGAGTGCGTCTTCGACCGCAAGAACTACTTCTATCCGGATCCCCCCAAGAACTACCAGATTACTCAGTTTCATGATCCCCTCGGCCGCAACGGCCACATCGATCTGGAGTTTCACAAGAAGAAAAAGCACGTTCGCATTCATGCGATTCATCTGGCGGACGACGCCAGCAAGATGACCCATGCGCGTGACATGTCCCTCTTGGCCTTC
>CAZNRF010000105.1:0-10041 GCA_964575075.1 uncultured Spirochaeta sp.
GCTTTGGGCGAAAAAAATAGTTAACCGTGGTCCGAAATGCTTTTACTATCTTTATCCCACCGAAGAAGGATAGCAGAGAAGTGAACGCGAAAACTGACTGGTCGAAAAGAACTGTACTTCAGCCGCAACATTTCGTCAAGCACTATCTTCTCACCGGACAGGTAGTATAGGTTTCCTCTTATGCATAAAGACGCAACCAACGAATCCCTGCGAAATGTAGCGATCATCGCGCACGTCGATCACGGGAAGACAACCCTTGTGGATGCCCTCTTCCGCCAGAGCGGTGTGTTCCGTGAAGGCCAGGAAGCAGCGGAGCGCCTCATGGACAGTATGGACCTGGAACGGGAACGCGGTATAACGATCGCCGCCAAGAACAGCGCCATCTCCTGGAAAGGTGTCAAAATAAATATCCTCGATACCCCCGGTCACGCCGACTTCGGTGGAGAGGTGGAACGAGCTCTTTCAATGGTGGATGGGGTGATCCTGCTGGTGGATGCCTCGGAAGGACCACTTCCGCAGACGCGATTTGTTCTGGACAAGGCCCTTCGGGCGTCGTTACGGGTAATCGTTGTCATTAACAAGATCGACCGCCAGGATGCGCGGCCGGCGGAGGTGCCCAGCGAGATCTACGATCTCTTGATAGACCTGGACGCCGATGAAGAGCAGCTCGAATGCCCGATTCTGTACGCCGATGGTCGCGCGGGAATCGCCAAACGCAACCTTACCGACGAGGGCGACAACCTGCACATACCGATGGACACCATCCTCGAAGAGATCCCCCCACCGGCGTATCGCTCATCCGAGCCGTTTCAGATGCTCGTCGCAGATCTGTCCTATTCGGACTTTCTGGGACGCCTGGCAGTGGGAAAAGTAATGCACGGATCGGCGAGAAGTCGCGAATCTCTGGTCTGTCTCGGATTCGACGGCGGCCAGAGACCGCTCAACGTAACGCGCCTCCAGGCGTACGCCGGACCGGGACTGGTTGATACCGACGTCGCCCAGGCCGGGGACATTATCGTACTGGCAGGAGTGGACGATGTGCACATCGGCGATACGATCTGTTCCAAGACGTCTCCAAAAGCGCTTCCCCGCATTACGGTGGATGAGCCGACCGTCTCGATGTACTTCGCCCCCAACACTTCGCCGCTTCTGGGTCGTGAGGGTTCCTATGTGCAATCGAGCAAAATTCGTGAGCGCTTGGAAAAAGAGACGATGCTCAACGTTTCGATGCGAGTAGAGCCTACAGAGAACAAGGAAGGGTTCATCGTAAAGGGTCGTGGTGAGTTTCAAATGGTAATCCTCCTGGAGACGATGCGCCGGGAAGGGTTCGAACTCAACGTCGGCCGCCCGCGGGTCATCTTTCGCACCGAAAACGGCGTGAAGCAAGAACCGATTGAGCATCTCTATATTGAATGCGACGAGGTGTACACCGGAGTGGTCACCGAAAAGCTCTCCAAGCGTAAGGGGCGGATGCTGGCGTATGAAAGTCACAAGGACAACCGGGCCCGCCTCGAGTTCAGCGTTCCCTCTCGGGGGCTTCTGGGCTACCGCGACGAGTTTCTGACCGACACCCGCGGAACGGGCATTATCAACGCCTCGTTCCTTGGGTACGAAGAGTATCGCGGCGACTTTCCCGATCGGCATACCGGATCTCTCGTGGCGGATCGATCGGGAGAGACGGTTCCCTACGCGTTGTTCAATCTGGAACCGCGGGGAGTGCTGTTTGTGGCCCCCGGAGAGCCCGTCTACGAAGGTATGATCGTTGGAGAGCACAACCGCGAAAACGATCTGAACGTAAATCCGTGCAAAACCAAGAAGCTCACCAACATGCGGGCTTCCGGCAAAGATGATGCGGTTGTCCTGACTCCGATCCTCCCGATGACGATCGAACGAGCGATCCAGTTCGTGAAGGATGATGAGATGGTGGAGGTAACCCCGAAATCGATCCGCCTGCGGAAGGTCATTCTTCCCGCCGCGCAGCGCAAGGGGGACTTGCGGAAGCAGCCGTAGCGTGTTCATCAAATTTTCACCTTTTAGATGTATTCATTATCGTGGAGGTCAGGTTACACTGATCCAATGGACCAGGCAGAGCCGTTTACCACATTCCTGAACCGTTTTACCGAGACCGTTCGATTCCTCTTTCGGGATCGCCTCGATCAGAACGATCAGAACCTCCAGCGGGGGATTCCTCCGTTTATCTTGAAGGAGGTGCTGGCGCAACGGCCCCTCGACGCGTCCATACCTCTGGAACACGGCGGACGGGGCGCAGACCCCGCGGAGATCCTCGCTATTCTGGAGGCATCCGCCTACGAGTCGCTCCCCCTATCGCTCATGATGGGGATTAGCGGGGCCCTGTTTACGGAGCCGATGGCCAAGCACGCCGATCCCGCCGTGGCGGAACCGGTGTTCAGACGACTTCGTGGGGAGGGCGCCCTCGGAGGTCTGATGATAACCGAGCCCGGCTTCGGTACGGATGCGCTGAACATGCGCACCAATTATCGTACCACCCAAGAGGGGTACGCGATTCAGGGAGAAAAACACTGGGCGGGTCTCACCGGATGGGCGGACTATTGGATCGTTACCGCACGACGGCAGCACGAAAACGGGTCGCTTCATCGGGATATCGCCTTCTTCTTCATCGATTCCCGCAGGCCCGATCAGTTGATTCGGGTGAAGGAATACTACAACAATCTTGGTCTCTACATGATTCCGTATGGACACAATGAGTTGGATCTGACCGTCCCCGAAAACCATCGCCTCTCCTTCGACGGCAGCGGCGTGCGCCTCATGCAGGACCTTCTGCATCGTAGTCGGATGCGATTTCCGGGAATGGCCCTTGGATTCATTCGGCGGAATCTCGATGAGGCGTGGGAGCATTGCAGCACCCGCCTGATCGGCGGCAAACCGCTCCTCCAGTATGATCAAGTACAGCGCCGCCTGACACAGCTTCAAAGCTGGTTTACCACCGCGGCGGCGTTTTGTCGTGATGCCGCTCAGCGATCGGGTATTCATATGAACCTGGTCAAGGAAGGACTCGCCGCCAACGTTCACAAAGCGGTCATGAGCGACTACATGCAGCGCGCTTCACAGAGTCTGCTGCAACTGGTGGGTGCGAAAGGCTATCGACAGGACCATTTCGCGGGCCGCGCCACCACCGATTCACGGCCGTTTCAGATCTTTGAGGGCTCCAACGATGTCATCTATCAGCAAATAGCCGACGGTTTCTTGAAACCGATGAACCGCGGGGCGGAGACGAATCTCGCTCGATTCCTGGCCACGCACCCCCTCACCTCCGGTGGTATTGCCCGGGTTCGGGATCTCTTCGATTTTACCCTGGACCACACGATGCCGCAGCGTCGCAAGGTGGACCTGGGACAGGCGCTCAGCCGGGTTGTGGCGATTCAATGGAATGAAGAGCTTCAGGCCGGCGGATTCGATGCGAAACTGGTCTCCCGGGCGGTGGCGCAGCTCCGGGAAGAGGTGGCGATACTGCTGGGAGCGTTCCATTTCGGTCACCGTGATCATGCGACGCACCAACCGGTACACGGGGGCAGTTGGCTTCAGACGATCTGATTCGCCCTTGCCCTCACGGCGGTGTCAGGGCAATACTATGAACGCCGTGTCATACCGATCACCTCGCGAGTCTCTAAACGCGCTCGTATCACAGACTGAGCTGTTCTCATCGCTGGACTCGGAGGAGCGGGACGCCGTGTCGCGGTGGTCCGATTTCATCCATTTTCCGGAAGATGCCGTTATTTTTGCCCCCGGAGATTCGGCGGGCTCGTTTCACATCGTTGCCCATGGGGAAGTGATCATTCAAAAACAGGAAGATGAAAGCCGCGTCCGGGACATGGCGCGTTTTGTGGCCGGCGACGCCTTTGGTGAAATGGATGTTCTGCGAAACGCGGCGCGCAGTGCCCGAGCTGTTGCCCCGGTTGCCACCACCTTATTGGTATTCCCGGCACCGCCGGAGACGTTTCTTTCCGTGATACACCAGGAGCCGGTGATATTCGCCCGAATTCTGCAGAAGCTGGTGGCGTACATCGCCGGCAGAATTCGTTCCACCAACGATCTCCTGGGAAAGAACAGCCTCTGGCTCGACGAACTGCGTCGGCAGGTCTACACCGATAAGCTGACCGGACTCTTCAACACCGCCTTTCTCAAGGATTCCCTTCGTACATTCCCCGCTGAGACGCACCAGGTCGCCGGGATACTCTGTTTTAAGCCTGATCGCTTTAAGGACGTAAACGACACCTATGGACATGAGGTAGGAGACTACGCGATCCGTGAACTGGCGCGAGTGTTCCGTGAGACGGTGTCTCCCAAGGGACATGCGATCCGGTATCGCGGAAACGAAATGGTGGGGTTACTGCCCGCGCAGAATATGGAAATCGCCCGAGAGCTGGCGGACACACTCCACCGCCGGGTGCACGCCATAGATCTCACGGGAGTCACCGGAGGAATACCGGTGCAACTGACGGTAAGTATCGGTATCGCCGAATCGCAACGTGATACGGCCGCCGGCGATGAGCTGCTGCAGCGTGCCTACCAGAGAATGTTCGTCGCCCGGGACGCCGGTGGAAACCTCACGATTACCAATGGGGAAGGCCCATCATGAGTACGATCGCCGATTTTCTGCCAAACGTTGCCATTTTCTCGGACCTCACCCAGGAGCAGCGGACGGCCCTCAAGACGCGGCTCTCCACGCGAGAGCTCTCTGCGGAAGAGATTCTCTTCGCCCAGGGAGATCCCGGGGACGCTCTCTACATCGTGCGATCCGGTTCGATTGAGATTACCGTGCGTACCGGGCCCGGAGAGGAGGTACCCGTTACCACGCTATACCCCGGTGATTTTCTCGGAGAGATGTCTTTGTTTGACCACGCCCCGCGCTCCGCCACGTGCCGGGCTCGGGAAGACGCTACTGTGTTGCGCCTTGACGCAGCCGACTTTTCCGCACTCATTGCCGCCGAACCCACCGCTGCGATCCGTATTATGTACCGTATGCTCGCCATTACCGCGGAGCGTCTGGACAGCACCAGCGTACTCCTCTCGGAGGTGGTGCAATGGGGTGAGGAGGCGCGACGCCGGGCGTTTACCGACGACCTGACCGGGTTATACAACCGGAGGTTTCTTGATCAGAATCTCGATGATCAGATTACCCGGGCCATACAGGACGGATCTCCGCTGACGGTGATCATGATGGACCTGGACCACTTCACCGCGATCAACGACGCCCATGGCCACGCCGTGGGGGATGAGCTTATCGCCGCGGTAACTCCCGCCATCACCACTGCGTTTCGCAGCTCAGACTTCCTGGTTCGGTACGGAGGAGACGAGTTCACCTTCATCCTCCCGCAGACTGCACCCACCGAGGCGATACCGATATGCGCAGCCTTGCGGGAGGCGGTTGCGCAGGTGACCTTCCTCGAGGAGCGCGGCGACACCACCACGGCGGTCACCTGTAGCCAGGGGATCGCGGGGTTTCCCGAGCACGGAAACACCGCGGCGGAACTGCGAGAACGGGCAGATCACGCGCTCTACCTGGCCAAGGAGCGGGGTCGTAACCGCGCGGAGATCGCCGTTCCCATCTCTCAGTGAGTGGGATAGGATAGACCATGGAATTCACGTTTTCGACGCCGGCACTGCTGTTTCCGGCGATCTCCCTGCTCTTCATCTCGTATACTAATCGCTTTATCTCCTACGCTGATTTGGTACGCCGCCTCCACGACCGATGGCGTTCAGACGGCAGCCCCGCCCTGGAGATGCAGATCGAGAATCTCCACCGCCGTATCGGCCTGATTCGGAATATGCAGGTTTCCGGTGCGCTCAGCCTCCTGCTGGCCGTTCTCTGCATGGTTCTGCTGTTCTTTGGCCAGAACGTGGCGGCAGAGGCTGTCTTTGTGCTCTCGCTGGTATTGCTTTCGGCATCAATGGCGTTTCTCGTCTTTGAGGTGAGTATCTCTATCCACGCCCTCAACCTGCAACTCGAAGATCTCACCACGAAGACCGAAGACCAATCGCACCCGTAACGCGTACCCCGTGAACCGTGAACCGTGAACCGTGAACCGTGACCGATAACCGTAGTCACAACCTGATCATTTCGGTTTGACTTTTTTGCCCAGCGCTAGGAGCTTCGCAGCATGGTGGATAGAAACACACTGGATCAGGCTGCATCACCCTACCTGCGGCAGCACCGGGATAACCCGGTATGGTGGCAGGAATGGTCGGAAGAAACGTTGGAGCTCGCCCGGAGCACGGGACGGCCCCTGTTTGTATCGGTAGGATACGCCACCTGCCACTGGTGCCACGTCATGGCGTCGGAAGCGTTCTCCGACTCTACCGTGGCGGCGGCACTCAACCGCGATTTCGTATGTATCAAGGTCGATCGAGAAGAACGACCCGATATTGATCACTTCCTGATGCAGTTTCTGCTGGCTACTCGGGGACACGGGGGGTGGCCGCTCAACGTCTTCCTCACGCCGGAACTCAAACCGATGCTGGCGCTCACCTACATGCCGGTTGAACCGCGCAGTGGGATGCCGGGTTTCGTCGAGATCCTCGAGCAAGTGATAGAGTTTTACACGAGCCGCCGCCACGATCTGGCAGAGTTTGACCTCTGGAGCGCCGTCTCTACACCGGAGTCACTCCCGGCTCCGGGAGACACCGATGCGTTTATTCATCGCATAGACAACCTCGTCCGGCGGGGTGATCACGAGTGGGGTGGTTTTGGGTTGGATGCCAAATTCCCCCCGCACTCGTCGTTGCTCTATTTGCTCTTCGGTGTAGCAGCCTATCACCACGAAGGTGCTGCGCGGTTTCTCCGGCACACCCTGGATATCATCGCTCGCCGCGGCTTGCATGATCACCTGCAAGGTGGATTCTTTCGGTACTGCGTAGACCGCAGCTGGACGATCCCTCACTTCGAGAAGATGCTCTACGATCAGGCGATGCTGTTGTGGGTATACGCGCAAGCGGCCCGGCTGTTCCACAGTGATCAGTATCTCCAGGTAGCCCAGGGAGTGGTTGCTGCCCTGGAAGAGACGTTTCGGCTTCCCTCCGGGGCGTACGCCTCCGGCCATGATGCCGACACCGAGCACCACGAGGGGGCTACGTACGTGTGGTCCGAGGAGGAACTCACCACGGTGATCGGCGATTCGGGTCTGTCGGTGTTTGAAATCCACCCTCAAGGGAACTTCGAAGGTCGCCATCACCTCGTCATGTCTGCGGATCCACCGTTGAGCACCGTCGCGGAAGACGTTCGCGTTCAACTCCTGACGGCTCGCAACCAACGAGTTCAACCGGAGCGGGACGACAAGGTTATCACCAGCTGGAACGCCCTGACGGGGATCGCGCTCATTGAGGCGTGGCGCGCCACCGGTGACCGCGGCCTGCTTACTCGAGCTCGGGAGTTAGACGCGGCACTCCAAGCGTGTAATCAGCGCGCCGACGGCCGCTGGATTCGCAGTTCCCTCGGGTCGCGTCGCAGCACCCACGAGTTTTTGGAAGATTACGCGGCGATTGTCCTGTTCCAGACCTATCTCATAGAAGACGCCGACACCCCAGCCGATCGCGATCGGTTGCAACAGGAAATGGGACACGCCCAGGAGAGGATGGAACGGTTCCAAAAAGACCGAGGGTGGGCAGCATCCGACGGGCCTGACCTTCCATCGGTGCCGGCCGATGACGTAGATAGCCCAACTCCGTCACCGGTCGCCCTCACGGAGATGGCTCGGCAGCGCAGCGCGCTCCTTTCCGGTACCGTTATACCCCCTACGCCCCTCCGGCCTGAGATGCAGTCTGATTTTTCTAATCTCGCCGCCGCGGTAGCTACCGGGGAATGGTACTTCATCGAGAAACCCGCTCCCCCGGACTGGGACAGTCTTCCGATTCACACGGTCTTTCTCCGAGCTGACACCACAAGTTGGTGTTTTCGTGGTATTTGCTACCCTGGAGAGTTTACTCCATCACATATCTTGTGATTCTCCGTAGTTCGGGGTATTGTTAGGTAGGTAATATGCAAGTACTCGACCGCTCGGTTACGCTGGAAAACGAGGGTCAGCTATGGATCTACTTTCTGGGATGCGGGAGCGCGTTCTCTCGCCGCCACTACCAGACGAACCTGCTGATCGTCAAAGGTGAAGATCATCTCCTGGTGGACTGTGGTACGTCCTGTAGCCGTGCGTTACGTGATGCCGGTCTCACCGTACTCGATATCAACGATATCCTCGTCACCCACTCTCATGCCGACCACGCAGGCGGTCTGGAAGAGTTGATGCTCATGAACCGGTACGTGGCCAAGAAGAAGCCACGTATTTACATCACACCTCGGTACCAAAGACTTCTCTGGAATCAGTCCCTCCGGGGCGGCGCCGAGATGAATGAGCGCCACGGAGGCAAAGGGCTGGGATTCTCCGACTATTGGAACGTCCAGCGGCCGTTACCGGTCCCCCGCCGGACTCGCGAGGCACACCGTTTTTCGGTGGGTGGTATCAATATTCGAACCTTCCGCACACGACATTACCCGGAGCAGGCGGAACGCTGGGACGATGCTATGTATACGATCGGACTCGTGGTAGATGAGCGAATCATTATCTCCGGGGATACCCAATTTGACGCAGATCTGATCAGCGACGTGGAACCGGCTGGTGGAGCAGAGCATATCTTCCACGATGTACAGCTGTTTCCCGGGGGGATTCATGCGTCACTGGACGAGATCGCCGGTCTCCCGGAGCCACTTCGGAATCAGATGTCATTGGTCCACTACGGAGACAACTTCGAGGAGCACCAGGCGCGAGTCCACGAATTGGGATTCGCGGGATTCGCCCAGGAGGGCGTCATTTATCAGTTTTAAGTGAGGGTAGCCGCGAGAACGCGCACCGCCCGGTTAACCACCTCCATCGTTACGGGAAAGTCTTCCGCTGATAGATAGCACGCCTCGCCATCATACTGAAGCGGCAAAGGTCCATCGTACCGTGCCTCTAAACGATGCAACGTATGAGTAGCAGTGATCGCCTCGGTCACATGTGAGCCCGCATAGAATAACCGCTTCATCCGTATCTTCTCCCACAGGCCAGCCCGCTCGATAATACACACATTATCTGCCCCAGGAAGCACGTGCATGTGGTCTCCGTAGGTCCGATTACCGCTTACTCCCATAGCAACCAGGCTCCGGGGTGAATTGCCGAGATCCGTGACTGAGCCATCCCAGGCGGTGCCGCGTAGAGCCAGCGGGCCAATCTGCAGGGCCTGGTCATAGCGGAGGACCGCCAAATCCACCAGCAGACGGTAGGTGTTTCCCGGGAGCACGGCGCGCCACCGATTGTGCAATACCGTAACGTAGGCATCTATCCCCATAGAGGCAATGTTAAAGGCGTACTGGTGCCAACGGGCGGTGGAAACGCGCACCGCCGGGATCCAACGGGGCGCGATGAGTCCCTGCAGATCCTCCAGCGCCTGCTCAAGGGACTCAACGCCGGCGGCATCGTTTCCGCTTCCCAGGGGGAGCCGTAAGAACAGTCCGTGACCGGAGTGATCCACGCCGGCCTGCAATACGTGATTGTGCGTTCCATCTCCGCCGAGGCTGACGATCACCGGCTCAGGCGTATCCCGGAGCGCCAGCCGTGCGGCAACGCGCCGCCGGGCCTCCTCGCCGGAGCTGGTCCACCACACTTCCGGCGGCACCCCACCGGCATGATTCTGCCGGGCGCATCGTCGCTGTGCTACGGCACGCACGGTTCTGTGGCGGTGGCGGGTGCCGGCGGCGGCGTTACATATAAAGATCTGCGGTCGATGCGGAAATCTCTCACGAAGTCTATTACCTGTCCAGCGAGCGATATACTCCACTGCCGATCGTTATTCTGAGCTCATGGCCGCGGTCGATTCATCGCATCTTCGAGCAGGTCAGGAATGAGAAACAGGTCGTCCCTACCCTCAACCACGATCCCCGAACCGCCGTGACCCACCAGGGGGGCCATAGTGACATCCTAGCCGTTTCCCACCATGAGCGGTTCCCGCGGTTCGCCCTCCACGGCCGCTAGCGGC
>CAZNRF010000106.1:0-8270 GCA_964575075.1 uncultured Spirochaeta sp.
GTAATGCTCATCACCACCCGGGCCCGGGCGCGGAGGAGCGACGAGTTCCCCCAAACGGGGACCACGGCCGTGTCGGTATCGCCGAGAACCACCGCCGCCCGCGTGACCCTCACCCTTCACATCGAGGCCACAAGCGGCGATTGATTTCCAAAGGGCTTTCAACGGACCATCGAACAGAACTCCCGGGACTTGAAGTTCGAGCAGTCGAGGTTTGACGAGGAGTGAGGCTGCTCTGTGTAGCGGTAATCCGTTCAGTACCCATGGGGGCGTCAATACAACCAGGATCGACAAGAGATTTCACGCCACTGCTCTTCATCGACTCGCAGCGGTACTTCCAGATCTTCCCATTCAGCATTCGCGTCCTCAATCCAGCGACGGAATCTATAGCCACCGGTAATGACATCAATGGGTTTCCGATCGTATTCGTACTCGTAGGGAGGATCGGTCCATAACGGGATATCAGGATGGAGCACATGAATGGCCTTCAGGAGTGCCGCGATGAGCCGATACGGTCTAAACTGATCTGGGTGCCAGAAGTGACCCTCGGTAACTAATTCGATGCCCGCGGTGGGAATACCGGCGTGCTTATGGAACGTCGGCTGAAACGTTAGTTCACGAACTCGACACCCCCGGAGCACCTCCCATTTCTCGATTCACGAAAGAACCGCGGTCCAATCCACATCAGGTTGCCCGAGCATCGATAGCGGTCGGGTCGTGCCTCGACCTTCGGACAGTGTCGTGCCTTCCAGCATGACGGTGCCTGGGTAAGCCCGTGCGGTGTAGAGACCGGGCATGTTTGGACTTGGTTGCACCCACACGCGGTTGGAGGGCCACGCAGCGCGGGGATCGGATGCATCCCATCCGGTCATTGGTACCACGGTGAGTTTGCTTGCGAGCGCGTGTTTTCGGTGGTAGTGAAGGGCAAATTCACCCAGGGTCAACCCATGCTGCATCGGGATCGTATCCACTCCGACAAAGCTCTCATGGCCGGATTCCAAGGATAGTCCCTCGATGAGCCGTCCCGTAGGGTTTGGGCGATCGAGTACCCACACTTCCTTCTCAGGGAATGACTGAAGGTCCTCCAATATATAGGCAAGAGTAGTTAGGAACGTATAGACCCGAACTCCAACATCTTGCATATCAACCAGAAGAACGTCGAATGTGTCCGCCTGCTCGGGTGTGATTCTCCGGGTGGTGCCGTAGAGGCTGAACGTGGGAATACCCAGTCGTGGGTCCAGGTAATCCTCGCTCTCGATCATGTTGTCCTGTTTCTCACCACGCAGGCCATGTTGGGGACCAAACAGTGCGGTAAGACGGGACCCGTGCGGGCCGTTGGTGGATCCTATCCATGACTGCAACCGGTCAATACTCGGTACGAGCTCCCGATCGACACCGGCCGGATGCGACAGGAGGGCCACGCGCGTGTCCTCCACGCGCTGAGTGAGTTCAGACGCTCGCGAGGTTGTGAGCCCGTCGTATCCGCGGTGGTGGATGGTCACACCGTCAGGGCCTTCCAGGAGGGTTTCGATTCCGAAGCGAAACGGCGCACTCGGTTTATTCATGCGTTGCTCTCCGATACGGAAATCTGAAGATGGTCAGCCGCCTTTCTTAAGGCGGCGCGGCTTTTCTCGAGTCCGCCCAGTCGATACTCTTTCTCCCAGTGTTGAACGAGCTGTTCGTCGAGGCTTTTCAGTCCAACGGCGACCCGAGCGGCAATTTCCGTGAAAGATTCGCTGGTGTGGTCTGTACGTCCGGCGTGCATGCGATGCAGGCGTAGAAGATCGATTGCACAGAACCCAAGGTCGATCGAGAAGCGAAGCGCCGTGGTCAGGGGGTGAGTAGGCTCTTGTGCAGACAAATTCGCCCGCTGCAGAGCGTTTTGAGCTTCGATGAGCAGATTCTGCATGTGGTCGATGGTAGTCGATTCTACACTGAGCAATATCGACGTATGCGTTGGAACCTCAAACGTAAAGAGAGCTATGCCAAGCAGCGATGCGTTGTGAATGTGGGGAGCGCCGGCCAGCGCGTCCAGATTTGTCACGATTCCGATACAATCCTGCAGATGCTGTGCGTCGTCCGCATCGAGGCCACCGGTTTCGTAGCGAATCGTCCACGCTATTGCGGCATCTCCACTCATTGAGGATTCAGGGTTCCACGCGTATGAGGCGGCCATGGTAATTGCCGGGCGGCTCAGACGCGGAGGTGGAATGTGCCCGTTGTCACCCCAATCGGTGAGCAGGACCCCGCGCCCGCCATGGCGGAGGGCGGCTTCTATCGCGTGAGCGGTATTCTCCGCAGCGGTGTCAAGTCGACCTCCGATACTGTTCCAGATGGCGGTACCAGGTGCGACGAGAAACGGTATCCCGGCGCGGGAAAGGCGGCTACATCTGGTATCGAAATCATGGTCGGCCTCGTAGCCCCACTCAACAGCCACAACTCCATCGGGGAGCTGAGCGATAAGGTCGGGGTGGTTCTGCACGATGTCGCTCCAGAAGTATAGAGTCCGCCCGTGGCGTGTTACCAAGCGGTGCACCCGCTCAAGCATCTGAAGGTATACCTTCCCGGTAGCGTTGTGAACGCTCTTCTCCGAGGGATCTTCCGCCGCCAGTTCACGAATACGATCGGCACTCCTGCCTTGGCCGAGATCGAACGTCTCGTCCAACCCGGCGTTGAATCGGGAGCTGGAAAAGTGCGGAAGAAGATGCGTGTACAGGTCGTCAAGAAACGCCTCAACTTCAGGCACCACCGGAGAGAGAGAGAACGGATATGAGCGGGTTTGTCCCCAGGGGTCGGAGAATCCGTGAGGCGCCTCCGCAAGATGACGGTACTCAGGGTGCTCCAACCAGCTGCTGAGATGACCAAAACTGTTCTGATTAGGTACGAGCTCGATACCCCGTGCCGAGCATTCAGCATCAAGAAAGATGATGTCCTCAGCGGTGATTGTACCCGTCTTCTCCCAGATATCCCGGTGCCCCGGGTATGCAAACACGTCTTCAAAATACAGCTCGAGATGGTTGTACCGGAGGATTGTCAGGAAATCTAACAGCTCGATCAGCGTGGCCCGGGAAGGGACGCGATTTCTACTGACATCCAGCATATATCCGCGATCACCAAGCGCCGGCCGGTCCTCAATGACGCCGCACGGGAGCGTGCCAATCGGGTTGTCTCCGGAGAGGGATCGCAGATCTACCAGAAGCTGTCTCAGCAATCCTTGCGCGTAAAGAACTCCGGCATCGCCTCGGGCAGTAATCGTAATCGACTCCGGAAGAATATCGATGCGGAACGCCTCCACATCTGACGCTGTTCCTGCCGGCGCGCGTCGTATGAGTCGCACCGGCGCCGGTGGTGGGGTGCCTATTCGCGCGGCGATTAGGTGCTGGATTTCCGGCAATGGTCCGCGGTACTGTCCCGTCCCCGAACGAACACGGTGGGGTACCGGAACTGCGGATCGAGTCAGGTTCTCCAGCGACGTCGGATGTGAATCGTTATTTGATTGCACCAGCGGAAAGTCCTCGGACGATATAACGCTGAAAGAGGAACACCATAATCAGAGGCGGAATGATTGCAAGCATCGTGGCTGCCGACATGAGATCCCACTGTACGAAGTATTGGCCGACAAATTCGGTAATGGTTACGGTGAGCGGTTTGCTATTGAGTGTGTAAGCCATTACCAGTGGAATCAGGAAGAAATTCCAGCTATGCAAGAAACTAATGATGGATACGGCGATGATCCCCGGCTGAACCATAAAAATGATGATGCGGTAGAGCGCTTGCAGGCGGGTACACCCATCAACGCGGGCCGCATCCTCGATCTCGGATGGGACCTGGCGAAAATAACCGGTCATAAACCACATCTCAAAGGGAATCCGGTAGGTAAAGAGGAGAAGAATAAGACCAAACTTGGTGTCCAACAACTGAAGCGTAGCCATCATCGGGAACAAGCCAATAATCACCGGCCATCCAGGAAGAGCAATGAGGGCAAGGACAAAAAAGAAAAAGAACTTCCGTCCCGGAAACCTGAGGCGTCCGAACGCATATCCCAACAATGGGGCGACTGCCATTACGAGGAGTGTCGTAGAGAACGAAATAATGAGTGAGTTTTGTATTCCCGTGCGGATCAGCCGTGCCGCGCCCTCGGCGTCTCCTCCTCGAAACCCCTCGCCTTCAAAGAGCACGGTACGGTACGCTCGGAGCGTGGGATTCTCAGGTATCCAATTTGGGGGAATCGAGTACAGTTCAGCTCGAGTCGAAATCGACGAGATGAGCACCCACACAATGGGAAGGACGCTCCACAGAATAAGGAACGCTGCGAGCCCAAAGTGCCACGGGCTATTCTTGCGTTTCAGACCGGATATACTCATACGTCGCTATCCCTGAGTGATATTCGCATGTAAACGATGGAGAAGAGAAATAGGATGATACCGGTGAGATACGCCATGGCAGCTCCCCGACCAAATCGACCTTGAATGAAGGTGGTCTCGTAGTTATAAATCATTGGCGTGCGTGTAATCTCTTTCGCTCCGGTGAGTGCAAAGATCTCGTCAAAGACGTTAAATGAGGTGATCGCCGTCAGAACCAAGGCGATGGCGCCCACCGTCGCGAGTTGTGGAAGCGTGATACTCAGAAACCGGCGGGTTTTGCCGGCACCGTCCACAGCGGCGCTCTCATAGAGCTCATTTGGTATCGACTGGAGCACACCCAAAAAAAGAATTGTCACGAATGGTACGAATCTCCAGACGAACACAAACGCAGCCGCGGTGAGTGCGGTAAACGGTTCGTTCAGCCAGAATTGGTACTCATCGATGATTCCCAATTGGAAGAGCAGCCCGTTGAACGCACCGTATTCTCCGTTGAAGATCCATGACCACATGTGGCCGGACACCACCGGCGGTATTGCCCATGGCACGATCACGATAGCCCGTACGATACCGCGCCCACGAAAATCCTCGTTCAACACTAATGCGAAGACGAGGGCAATCCCGAGAACGAGGGTCATGCCGAACACCATGAACCAGCCCACTCGAAGCAGTGCATCGTGAAAGACGGGATCTGTGAGTACATGCGCGAAGTTCTCAAGGCCGACAAATTCCATCCGTCCCGGCTGTTTTATGTTGTACCGAAGGAAGGCCAGCCGGAGACTCGACAACGCCGGAAAATGACCAAATGCAAACACCAATGAGATAGTTGGAATGAGAATCACCGTGGCCAGGACGCGCTCGTTGTCGAGAGAGTTCGAGATGTAACCACGAAGCGATGGGAAGGGGATGGATCCCCCTTCCCGTGAATTCCGGCGCATACCTCTACTCGTACTCCGCCTTGAGCTGTCGCGCGTGGTCGCCAAGATACGCGAGAGCGTCCTCGGCACTTTGGTCACCCCGAGCGACTCGTAACATTGTCTGTTCTGCTTCCGTTTCCCATTCGATATACCATGGTTGGTCATACGGAATCGACTTTATGTAATCGGCCTGTTCATTCATGACCTCAAACCCTTCGATCTCTCCAGCATCGCCCAGCTCCGAGAAGACCTCAGTGTTAGCTGGGAACAGTCCATTTGCCTCAAACAAGTGACGTTGCATCGCCTCTTCCGTGAAGAACTCGATGAGCTGCATTGATGCTTCCGGGTAATCGGTGTACGCACTTACCGTGAGACCCGCAGGTAGTAGCCACGTGTAGTGTTCATCGGGAAGAAGAAGATAATCAGCGTTGGGAGCTACCTCACTGGTTTCCGGATCATTTGCGAGTCCAAGCCCGCCTTGCCATGCTTGATGAAATGCTGCTTGTCCCGCCCAGAAGCTCGGGTGAGGGTTGGCCGATGATAACCGCTCCGGTGAGATAAGACCCTGCTCGAAGAAACCGATAACCCTGATAAACGCGTCGTATCCTGGGTCGTCCGGATCGTCAAAGAGGGGATCATTGTTTTCATCAAAGAGATCGGAACCGCTTGAGAGAGCGGTAAGATACCACGTCCATGGGCGAACTCCCGCTGCGTAGGGGTACTCGTACACACCATCCTCTTTGAGCTGCAGCATAGCATCTTCAAAATCATCCCATGTAGAGATGTCGTCTGCAGACAACCCAATCGCGTCCAACGCCGTTGTATCGTAATCAAGCATCACCATTTGTTGGTAAAGCGGCACCGCCCACAGTTCCTCGTCGATGCGAAACTGGTCGACTCCGGCAACCCGGTCCAACATCGCCTGGGGAGCAAGCTCGGAAACTGGTGTGATCGCTCCGGCACTTTGAAAGGCGGCGTACGTGTCGTTGCTGACAAATATCACGTCTGCCGGATTGCTGCGTCCCGCGGCGGCGGTGAGAACGCGGTTTCGGCTCGTCTCAATGTCAACAGTCGCAACCTCTAATTCGATTCCCGTCTCCTCTTCGAATGCTTCGATCACTGCATCCGACGGAGCTCCCCACGGGGGGGTGAGATATACCAGTTTGTCCGGGGTTTGTTCATCTTCGGTCGCACCTGACGCGAACAGGTTACCCCCAACCAATACCAGCGTAGCCAAACCTATCGAGACCATCCTTTTTTTCATGGTCTTACCTCCTTTTGCTGTTCTCAAGGCGCCAACGGCGTCCTCACGTTCGCTTTCTTGCGTTCTGCGGCTCGATTTACTGGAAAACGCCGCTCCTCGAAGAGCCGGCGAATCACGGCGGAAGCTGCACCCCAGGGGACACTGTCTCCGGGGTGCGTGGGCGTACGAAGGGCAAGTGGTTGAGACGCGAAGCTCGCGGTCCCGGTACTCACGTGATGGCGCAGCCGATCTTGGAATATGGCTACATCGAAGGGCTCCTTCAGCACGTCGCCTCCGAGAATTACGTGGCGCAGGTCAAGAGCATGAACCAGAAATGCAACCGAGCTTCCCAGTTCTTCCGAGAAATCCTGCGCCAACTGTTCGTTACCGGATATGTCGCCATTACGCAGGTGCTCGGCAACCATGAACTGTTCTGTAGAATCGGTGGACACAAAGGGGGAACGGAACTCTCGTCCCGCTCCGGAATGGGATTCGCGGAGGTGACTGTCTAATATGATTCCGAGTCCGGCGTTGAGCTTGCGTGCGTCCGCTTGATACCGGACGAGAACGAACAAAATGTCATCCGGTGGGCCCAGCGGTGACGTAGCGTGGTTGCCGTATTCAAACTCGCCGATTGCACAGGCGTCGGCGTCGTTGTAGATGCGGACCGGTACCGGCAATACGGCCTCTAATGCGGGGCCGAGCGCTAACGGCTGCGTGACCTGCAAGTTTCGGGAGGCTAAGACCGTCCCCGATGCCGAGTCCACGATTCCGCCGACGCCGATCGCCACCCCTAACAGCGAACCATAGCGCTTGGTATCAATCTTCGAGACCGTGTCATGAATCGAAGCGGCGATTTCGTCGGTCAGATATGTGGACTCCTGCTGTTCTCGTTTGACGCGCAATCGCGTGATTACCTGCCCGAACAGGTCGACCGCGGCGACTTCTATCAACGCGGCCGTAACCTCAACGCCGATGGAGTACCCATAATTCTCGCGCATACCCAATTGCATCGCCGGCCTACCGGTACCCATCTCCGAGACGGGTTCATCAATCTCATACAAGAGATTCCACTCGATCAGGTGGTCCACGATCGTGCCGACAGTTGACCGGTCTAAATTCAGGTCGCGAGCGAGTTGGGTGCGGGTACCACGGCGATCATGCCACAGGGCTTCGAGTATCCGAATGGCGTTGTCTTGACGATGCCGATTCCAGTGAACCATGACGATCCCTTTTTTCACTCCTGTTCAACAAAAGTTTGTTGAAAGTCCACGAAAGTTAAGCTATCATCCCGCTTATGGCTTGTCAACGAGAATCTGAAACCGAAGAAGACCGCAGAAACGCGAGAGAGCACGCGGCACGGTTCGCTGAGACAGAACGTGATTTCCATTTGGGATTTCTGCCGACGGAGCAATCACACCCTCGTACCGAGAATCTTTCCGCGACGATCCACCAATCCACGGAAAGCGGGATCGAGATGCTCCTGTCGGTTGATTCCGAGATCGCACCTGTTGCCCGACGAGTCGTTGTCCAGGCTGAATTCGATGCGCTCGTACAAGCCTTTCATGAGGCGATCCGACACCACCGCCGGATTAGTTTCTCCGGGTGCGGCAGTACCGGGCGACTGGCCATTATGTTCGAAGAGATGTGGCGAACCGCATGGATCGAACGTAACCGATCAGATCTGGCCGAACTGGGGCACAGTATCATGACCGGCGGTGATCGAGCGTTGATACGGTCGGTAGAGAATTT
>CAZNRF010000106.1:8370-10008 GCA_964575075.1 uncultured Spirochaeta sp.
ATTGAGATGCTGGTTATCGGCATCGCGATCGAGGAGGCCATCGAGACGGTGTTCGAGGATTCCCGGGCTCGATCAGAATTGTTTGAACGGCGGTTATCCCGCGTGGATGCCTTCGCTCGATTACACGACTCCCTATCTTCACCCGTCAACTGTGGAACACTTGCGGGTTTCACAGAGCTGGAAACGGAAACCTATCGGCGAGGTGGACGAATTACCTATTTCGCGGAGCGCTTTCTCCTCGACATTTTTAGTGATACTACCGAGCGAACGCCAACTTTCATGTTGCCGCCGTTTCGTCGCCGAGATGACCACGTAACGGCCGTGTCGTGGGCATTCGCGAAGCATCCTTCCTGCTCGACGGAAGAGGCGTGGCGCCGAATGCTTCGTCGGGAGCCACGAGGAATATATTGGACAACCGCCGACTACCGGGCCATGGGTGCCCCCCCGAACCTCCAACGAGCGGCGCCGGATCTGTCACTGGAAGAAATTCATAGGTATGCGATCGGTAACGAGCCGGACGATAGTAGGTGGGACACCGAGAGGGCGGTGGCCATACACGTCGTTGTAGAAAGCCCCGACTCGCCCTCAACTGATCAGGGTGCCACGCCGCCATCAGTGCCGGACGCCGTCACGCGTGCTCGAGTTTCTATAGTCTCGCACAATGAGTCGCAATTGCCGCCGGCGGATAATGGTTCGGAGTTTCGTCTTGATCTGCACCTGGAGGATTCCGCGATCAGACTTTTTCACCATCTAGCCGTAAAACTTGTTTTCAATACGGTTTCAACCGCGTCCATGGCCTTGCTCAATAGAATCCAAGGGAACTGGATGATTCAACTGGATCCCACGAACAAGAAACTTATTGACCGGGGAACTCGCATCATCTCTCACCTTGCAGGCCTTCCCTACACCGATGCCTGTTACGAACTCCATCGCAGTATGCTGGGTCGATCATTTGAGAGTTCAGGCGGGTCCGGTGGAAATGAGTTCTCCTCGCCGGTCGTAGCGTCTCTGAGCTGTCTGCAGGAACGGTGATCGGTTCTGGGGGCGATGGTGGCTCGAGCTCCAGAGCGTGGTGCAAAAAGCGGCGGGACTAAACGGCTACCGCCTGTTTCCGCCTGGTCGGCAGCTGAGTAACCTGCTCGGCCCTGCGTCCCCGGGGTAGGCTATGAATCGGCAAGAGCACGTCGCAGGGGGACGACGGCCGTGGGGGGAAGTTTCTCGAGACGAAGACTTCGGTAAAGACGTTACTCAGGCCGAAGCCGGTGGCGGCTGGCCGGAAGACAGCTTCAGTATCGAACGCGGCCAGCAGCTCCTCTATCACTCGGATGGCTGACTGAATGGTTGGTGGTGTTCCTGGTCCTGAGTTAACCCCCGCGCGCCCGTCGGAGCCAACCCACCCGGTAATCGAGGTTGCATTCCCCTGTGGCGTTAACTGGAGTGAGTACTGTGCCATACTGTTTCAGCACCACCATCCAGGGCCACGCGAGTGTCACTCGCCCCATATCGGTGCTACCATGCGAGTATGAATTCCATCATAGACTCTCTCCTCCAACGGAAATCGGTACGATCCTTTGCGGAGCGACCAGTTCCCGAAGAGCTGCGAAAACTCGTCATCGATGCCGCACTTCAGGCACCTAC
>CAZNRF010000107.1:0-10000 GCA_964575075.1 uncultured Spirochaeta sp.
CTCGCGTGGCGGAAGCGCAGCGGGAGGCGTATCGGGCCGCTCGCGAGTTGGCGGTGGAAGGGGGAGACCGGGTCCTCCTGGAGATACTACTTGCGGAACTCCAGTCGGATGTCCGGGATCTTCGGGTGGTCGTGGACGAGAACTCCCGGGCCTGGGAGCGCATTGAGCAGGGAGCAGATGATCGTCTCGATTGGGCGGCTCTGGGCTATACGATTCACAATGTGTACGGGGTAATCGAGAACTATTGTTTGCGCGTCGCCAAGTTTTTTGAAAACGGTCTCGAGGGTAGCGCGTGGCACAAGGAGCTGCCCCACCGCATGACGCTGGAGATCGGCACGCTCCGTCCTGCACTCCTCACCAACGACACCTACCTCCTGATTGATGAATTACGTTCGTTTCGGCACCTGTTTCGCAACTCGTATGCCCGGCCGTTGGACCCTGATCGCACGCGGATAGTGCAGGCCAAGGTGGCACCGGCGGTGAGGGCGTTTGAAGAAGCCCATCGCGCGTTCGTTGCGAAGCTTGAGCAAATTGCGGCGGCCTTGGACGATGTAGACTGACGGGGACCTTCGGGAGCGCGAGGGAGCGCGAGCTGGAAAGTGCGCGCGACCAGCGCATGTTCCAGGTGTGCCCGTCGGCCGCCGCGAGTCGTTGTCAGCTGCGGATTCCCGGTGGCGAGAACGGAAGTCGGACGCCGAGCTATCCACAGGCACTACGCTCAACCGGCTGGCGAGCCAGCGGGCCAGCCCACCAGCCCATCTATCCATCCCCTTGGAAAGTGCAAACAAAAAGGTTGTACCGGGCAACACAAATTGTTTGCACAATTCTAAGGGGTACGCACATCACAACAACGACGACTACCCGGGAAAATGTATTGAAGTATGGTAGAAAGTATGGTAATATATACCGCATGAAAGGGTGGTTCTGTGAGTGAGTCGCGGAAGGTCACGTACCAGGTGTCCGAGGAACTGGTTCAGGAAGTGCGGGAGGCGGTGCGCGACGGGTACGCTGCCTCGATGAGTCGGTTTGTGGAGGACGCGATGCGGGCGCGTTTGCAGGAGATCGCTCGAGAACGGTTACGCGAGGGTGTGCGGCGGGCCGCGATGGACCCGCTGGTCGCGCAGGATATTGAAGCAGTCGAAGATGAGTTGAACGGGGTGGAAGAGCAGATATGAAGCGGCAGTGGGATGTCTATGCGACCGACGCGACGAGGGATATCGCGTTCCTGGTGATCAGTTCGGATGAGGTAAACGCGCTATTTCCCTACGTGACGGTGGTGCCCGTCGCTGTCCGGGCGGAAGGACGTGAGGTCTATCCGATTGAAGCGGTGCTACCGGACGTATTTACATCGGGGACCACCGCTGGCTCGTCGATTGCTCTCATCCACCAGATCCGCACGCTCAAGACTGATCATCTCACGCACCGCCGCGGTTCAGTGGATAATGAGGACGTTAGGAGTGCGGTGAGAAACGCAATGACCGCGTATTTCGCCCTGTAATGGGCGTCCAGAAACGGGGAGGCTACCGATGAGCGATGAACAGGGCAATTTGTTTATCTATGAAGCGCTGGAGCTTCGTGGCGAGTTTGACGGGCGAATTAGCACGTTGAAAGCGTGCTTGCCGGACGCCCAGATCGGAAAAGACCGACTGGGGATGTTTGCTCGCGGTGGATACGAGGCGCAGTCGATTCCGGCCCCGGATGTAAACCTTGATACTCTTCGGGAGACGATCAAAGCGCTGGAGTTTAAGCGGCGCAAGTTGAACGTGGCGATTCAGGAGGCCAACTTCAAGAATACCATCGTTGTGGAAGGTGAGAAACTCACCATTGCAGAGGCGTTGGAGCTGCGAAAGTCCACCAAAGATTCGATCGCAGAACTCCACCGTGCAGCAACCACAGCCGCCTTCGTTCGCGTGATCCACAAGGAGGATCGGGACATCACCGAGGACCCACCGTTTCAGTTTTCCACCACAATGAATGAGCTGGAAGCCGCCCGAGGAAGGTTTCGCACGCTAAACCGCGCGCTTCGGGACGCTTCCTTTCGAATCACAATCGCCTTTCGGGACGAACCGATCAGCGGCACATAAACAACAACCATGGGAGACAGGGGGGCACGTGCGATCGTTCCGGCGACGGAACGTAGCCCGGTATTCAGCGACCGTAACTGCTGGACCATATAATTGGGCTTGAAACCCTCAAGGCGATTCGGTAAAGCGTCTGAGCGACCGAGCCGAAGAGCGCCACAGCAAACAGAGCCCAACACGCCAAAGCCGTAGGGCCCCGCGTCTCCTTTTTTTTACTGAGTACCAGACCGTTCTCTTTGCACCGCGTGGGCAATCGCAACCGTCACGCGGGAGTAATCTATTCGTTCCTGCTCCAGACGCACACCCTCTCCGAGCCGATCGTTTCTCAAGTCTTCAAATAGACTCAACTCATCCCGCGAGAGGTACGGAAGATCTCCCGTGAACTGCTGCGATTCCCGGCTCCAACGGGAACCGTGTGTATCAAGGGTCTCCCGGTCCATAAGAATGGACTGGGCATGTTGGTGTCCTGCGCGGAGACGATTGAGGATCGCGAAGCCGTGCGTGTCGATGTCTCCCCAGTAGTAGACCGGTACCTCCGAGAGCCACCGGACGGACGCCAGTGTCCCGACTGAGTATCCCCCGCCGAAAATCACGATCGCGTTGTCGACTGCGGGAAACGCCAGTCCGGTTATCTCGTTTTCGACGATGAATACGCGGTGCGCAGCGCCGGGGTGGTGGTCCCCAGGAGGGTGTTCGGCAAATTCGTCGATCGGCACCCTGAGATCGGTGTATCCGGCCAGCGTCGTTCCCGACGTCAGCAGGCGGAACCGCACGCTCTCCGGCGGAAGCCGAAACCCGTACCGCCGGGCAAACGTAGCTACTCGGCGACCGCTGCGCACCGTTGCGCCGTCCCCCGTCGTCTCCAGGTGCGCCTCATCGTGGCCCTTCCTCAGGGCATCCAACCACTCCGTCAACGTACTGGTATGCCCCTCAACAAACTTCGTATCGATTCCGTCCACCGGTATCTGCCGAATGTAGACTCCCGGTCGTGGGTTCTGGACGATCCAGTGGGTAACTGCGATAAGCTGTTCGAGTGGCTCCGTGAGTTCGGTCAGGCGCACCGGGTGGGTAATGATCCAACCGTGAAGCACGGGAAACACGTCGAGGAGGCGTGCCGCGGCTGAACGGTAGGTGGCGAGCTGCCGCGATGCTGCCTTGCCCAGAAACTGCGCCAGACTACCGATCGTGGGGAACTGAAGTGCCGCCGGAATCGAGTTAGTTCCGATCCGCCGGTCGTTTCGCTGGGTCCACTCGACCGTGATGCCCGGGGAAACGCCGTCGCCCTGTGTGCGCGTTTCAAGGGTGCGGTACTCCGCTGCCGCGGCGCGGACTGTCTCATACTCCTCGTGGAGGGCGCGGGCGCTCACGCTTCCCACTCCTTCCCGCAGGGGAAATCCGGCGTCATCCCCGAGCGGTTCGGTATCCGCGAGGTAGGTTCCGCGATCCCACCGTTTTTGAAGGCGTCGGCGGACCTCGCCGATCGTCTGCAGCGCCACTACTGCTCCTCGGACGCGTCGTCCAGCTCAGCGCGTTCCTGCGCGTCCCGTTCGGCCCGGTACTCTTCGATCGTCAGGGTACGCAACACCGAACTGTTTCCCTCCGGGTTGGATACAAATCCCACCGTTGAAACGTGGGGCTCTATGATGTGGAGCTTGGTAAGGGGTGTCACAATCACCAGCTGCAGATTGAGTCTTCTGAAGAGATCAAGACCGTATTTTGCGGAATCGTCGGAGCCCTTTCCAAATGCTTCGTCGATGACGACGCAGCGAAAGCTCCGAGAGCGCGTCTCTCCCCACTCCAGGCCGAACTGATACGCCACGCTCGCCGCCAGTACGGTATAGGCCAGCTTTTCTTTTTGTCCTCCCGACTTTCCGTCGGAATCGGTGTGGTGTTCATACTCACTATCGTCTTCCCGCCACCGAACAGACGCTGCAAAAGTATACCATGACCGGACGTCGGTAACTTTCTCCCGCCAGTGGCGGTCCAGCTCGGCGGTTCCTTGACGACCGCGAAAACGGTCAATAATCGCCTTTACCTGTTCAAACTTTGTCTCCGTGTACTGTTCGTCCTCGCCTCGGCCGATGGTGCCGGTGGTGCACGCCTTGAGATCCTGCCGAAAGGCGCGAATTTCCTGATCCGGGGTCTGCTCCGCCTCAAGACGGATGTAGCGCCCGCCCTCATAGTCAATCGAAGCGAGGGAGCGGTTGATCGTTTCGATCCGCTCCAGAATTGTCTCGCTCTCCCGGTTGAGCTGTGCTTGAAAGTTGGCGATCTCGCGAATTGTGTTTTCGTTTAAGAGGCGCTTAAAGCGCGCTTCAAACTGGGGCAGGTTGTCGCTCCGTAGCCGATTAAGAAGTTCAAGAAACGCGTCACCGCCTTCAACTGATGCGTCCAACTCCTGTGATTCCACCGGGTACTCGCGGATGAAGTCTTGCATTCTGCCGACAAGCTGACTGTTGAGGCGGGTAATTCGTTTCTGTTCGGCGTCGATCATTCCCTGCAGAACACCCCGCATCTCCATCTGGCGCTTATCGGCGTTTTCGACCGTTATCGTCACCTCGGTGCGAAAGGTATCCACGGTGGTCCGGATCTCCTCAAGCGACGCCGGCGCCGCTGCCACCGTTTCCCGATCCGACTCAAGAAGTGCCGTGTCATTGGCGGTACGCTCATCGTTGCGGGTTAAATCATCTTTGACCCGGTCCAGCTTGTCCGTGGCCGTCTCAATCGCGGCGTCAACGGTGCTACGTTGGGCGGTGAGAGTCTCCAGAACATCGGAAGCGCTCTTGAGTTTGGCAATCTCCGAATCGATCTCCTCGATTCGCTTTGCCGGGGCCGACCAGTCGACCGTGGTAAAGTCCCTCGTCGCGGCGAGGCCGGCGAGCTGCTCACTGCGGCGCACCTCTTCGGTATGTTGTTGTTGTACGTCCTCGTATGCGGCGGCCGCCTCGGTAAGTCTTTCTTCCAGCTCGTGCCGCTGAGCCGTGAGGTGGGCGATTTTGTCGCGGTTCGTCCATCCGAGGATGTAGCGGCTCCGGTCGTCGATGCGGTGACGGTCGTCCTTTTCATGGTGGTTGGGGGAGCCCTTGATCTGCCCCGCCGGTGTAATCGCCTTGTGTGAGCGGCGGAACTCCGTCAACGAGGCCGTGCAGCGGTAGTCGAAGCGCTGTTCAATACGGTCGATCAACCATTCCGCATAGGAGCTGTTTGCTTTTACCTCTACCTTGTGAATCACCGCGTCCTCATCCGGCGCCCCCCGAGGGGAGGGCTCTTCATCAGTCCGGACGCGGTAGTAGATGAGGCGCCCACCCAAGTGGGTATCGTTCACCCACGCGCTCACCGCTTCGTACCGTTCGGCTGGAATCAGCAGTGAGAGGCCAAAACTGTGGAACAGGCGTTCGATCGCCCCTTCCCACTGCGTTTCATCCGTCCGCACGCGGATCAGCTCGCCGACAAACGGGATTTCCTCGGGTGCCGCGCCGATCGCCTCACACAGGCGAGCACGCGTTGCAATCTGGCGCGATGGGATGTTACTGCGCCGACTCTGAAGAGAAGCGATTTCCGCACTGAGCTCATCGTGGTGCTCGTTGAGGACTCGCAGGTCGCCGCGGCGCTCGGCGAGGGTGTTGACGAGGTCGTCGGCGCGGCGGCGACTCTCAGTCTGTAGCGTCTTTATCCGGTGCAGGTTCTCGGTAAACGTCTCGCTATCAAGTGGGTCGGGAAGATCGAACGGCTCTGCGGCGGCCCGGTAGGCGGCGTAGGCGGTGCGACGCCGCTCCTTCTCACCGGCAAGGGTTTCCCGTTCGCGGTGCAGTGCCGAGATACGGTCACCACCGTTTGCAGAGATCGCTTCATTCAGCTGTTCTCGTTCATCCTGACGCGCCCTCAGGTCCTCTTCAATCGCTGCGCGTCGCGCGGCAAGGCGCTCCCGCTCGGTCCGGCGAGTTTCCAATCGCGATTCCAAGAGCGCGGCGCGTAATTCTGCAAAATACGCTGCCAGTCCCTCTCGCGCAAACACCATCGTCGTCATACGCTCGTCCGCGGCGCGGTGTTCGGCTAGAGCACTCTCAATATCCGTAAGCCCGGCGATCTGCCGTTTCGCAATTACCACCGCTTCGTGGGCGCGGTACAGGTCCTCGAAATGGTTCACCAGCGCTTCGATGCGTTCGGCCACGTCGGAGGGTTCCAACATGTGTTCCCGAACAAAGATCGTCAGGTTGCCGACCGTCTTCATCGAAACGGTCTGGTGAAACAGCATGAGCGCCTGCTCGCCTCGCAGACCGAAGCGTCGCCGAAACGCGGCGCTATACTGGGAAAACGACTGGTACACGGCTTCGGCGCTAGGAAGATTGCGGAGCGACGCCCGGAGCTGTTTCACTGAGGTACCGCCGGAGAGGATATCGTCTTTGATGGAGAGGTTACTGTCCGCGACCAGGTACAGGCGTTCCGGTTGCCCGTGTCCATCCTTGCTGTAGTACACCTGCGCGAGCGTCACTGTCTGGTTGAATCCACCGTTGACAAAGACGGCCAGGATTACCGAGATCGTCCGGCGGTCGCGCAAAGCGATGGGCTTGGCGGCACTGCCTTCAAAGCTGCGTTGCGAACGGTAATAGCCAAGTACATACGACCGCAGGTCTCGTTCCCGCCGTTCTGCTCCGGCAGCCCTGTTAAAACTGACACGCCCCGGCGGCACCAACAACGCGTTAATCGCATCCACCACCGTCGATTTTCCCGAGCCATTCTCCCCGGTAAGCAGCGCGTTCTTTCCGTCGGGTTCCAACGTCCAGACGCGGTTGTGAAATGTGCCCAAGTTGTACAGCTCCAGCCGGTGCAGGCGAAAACCCGCCAGTGAGTCGTCGTCGGCGAAATCAAGAAGCGTGTCGCTATCGCTCACGACTCGTCTCCCGCGGCCGTTCCGGTGGCCGTCGCCATGCGCCGCTCAAACTCGTCAAGCCACTCGGCGGTGACAAAGGCGTTTATCAATCGTCGTATTTCGAATCGGGACTCGTCGGTGCGAAGAAATCGAATAAACCCGAGGCGGGCGATCGAGTTAAGATAGCCGGCAAAGCGGTCACTCTGTTTCGCCTCGTCATATCCCTCCGATAGATACGTCTCGAACACACTGCGAATTTCGTCCACGCCTACAATTACCCGCGCATCCCCCGACGACGCATCGTGCTCGGCAACCCGACGTCGCAGGATCGCCAGCAGGAGCGACACATGATACGAGAGGGGTCGCCGGGCTACCAGACGGGGCAGCGAGGTCTGCTCCTCCGTTTCGGAGTTGGCGCGCTGCCGCAGAAATGCGTACCCGTCATCCTCGGCGACGACAAGGTCCAGGCCCAGAACGGCGACGTAGTCGCGTACGCGGGCCTCCAGGCGCATGAGCTGTTGCCAGCGGGTTTCATGTTCTTCCCGGACGATCACCCCTTTCAGGAGGGCGATCACAACGGAAGACAGCTCGTTTGTTTGTTCGTCACTCATCCCTTATCCCTCATCCGCTCCGTCCCGTTGAAAGAGAATCTGTGGCACCCGGGCGCGACGGTGCGTTCCAGCGCGGTCGATCCAGTCCACGATCTCGTTGCGGTCATCGTTGAAGACGCTGTATGCGTCGCGGGTCGCGATCGCGAAGTATCCCATGAGCTCCGCCAACCCGTCCTGCAGCGGGTAGGTGGCGATAACCGTCGCAAGCGACGCCTGGTCAACCTCAGTGAGGATCGTCCGCAGCTGACGCCGTAGACGTTCCGTGTCGACGGATACCTGTTCAAAGAGCGCCGAGATATCCACGGTGATCTCGCCCTCTTCGTCGAGGTCGATACTGATCGAATCGTCACTGGATTCGGTGTAGAGCGGGCGCTCCAGAGAGAGCACAAGCTCCGCCACGATGGCGTCGATCTCCATAAAAGTTCCCCGCGGTGGCGCATCACGCAGCGCGAGCGCCCGGCGGCCGATGCGGTCGAGAATTTCGATAATGCGGCGATTTTCCAGGTACGCCTGGTCGTCAAGAAACCGACGAAGTTGTTGCGACAGGCGGGCCACGGTGCGCTGCGTCTGTTCACCCGCGCTCATCCAGTCGTGGTGGATTCGGCGGAGGCGCCGGTCATCGCGGAGCTCCCCCAGTGAATCGATCGAAAACGTCAGATCCAGAAGTGCGGAGAGTTCATCCTGGCTCTCCGGCGACATCAGAAAATCCCAGAACGCCCGAAAGCTGCGCCCCTCATCAGAGTCGGCGATCACGTCATGTCGTCCAAATACCGATTCCAACAACGTGGCTTTGTCCTGCGTCCAACCGGCGATCTCCTCTCGTACGTGCCGGTCCAGCTCACGGAAATTGTGCTCCACTGCGCGAAAATCGGACAACAGCTCCCGGGCGGTACGGCTGAATTGAGTAAAGCGCTCCCGTAGCGCTCGGTCATCAAGCACCGGGGCATCTCCGGCGCGAATCGCGGCGATCTCCGCATCGATTTCCCGCTTACGCGCCTCCAAGCGTTCGACACGGGTATCCTCGTCTTCCTCCACCCCGTGGACGATTTCCTCCAGCAGGCGGATCACCGTGTACAACCGGCTTTCCGTACCCACGAATCCGTGTTGAAACAGCGTGTCGACCCACCCAAGTGCGCGCTCGGCACCGGGGGTGAGATCGTAATGCGCCTCATCATTGCCGGGAGGATAGAACTTGCGGAGCCACCCTTTGTCGTTTTGGGCCCACTCGGTGAGGTAATCGGTTGCTTCCCGGGGGAACGCATCGTTTCCCTCCAGTCGCCGCAACTCAAAGAGAAAATCATCGAGGATTAACGCCAGTTCCGACTCCGACAGGTACCGGTTATTCGGCTCACGAAATGCGCGGTCAAAAAACGCCACGATTAACGGTGCGTGATCGGCAGTGAGAAGCCGCCAGGTCGGGCTATTCTTGCGGTGCGCGACAAGATCGTCGTAAGAAATGCTCACGAGAATCTGATTCTATCAAATATGACACTCCGGCGTCGCCACCTCAGGAACCCACGATCATGAATGGGCGGACGGCGAACTGCGAACTGCGGACGGCGGGCGTACATAACGCACGGGTGGCAGTGACTCGCAGGCTGTTGATCTATCACGCCGAGGAAAAAGCCACGACCCGGGTATGGACCGTGGCTCCGTGTATTTTCTTGAACTATTTGTATAAGAAACTAGCAAAGAGCGTCGCAAATCCGACTCCCCAGTCACTCGTATCAGTGCCGAGGAAGTCTGAATCGAATACCAGACGAGCAGGTCCCACGTGGGCGCCTAACATCAAGCCTTGACCAAGCGGAAATCCTTGAACGCCAAATCCATACAGATAAGTATTGGTCTGGATATAGTTTACGCCGTCGTCCAACCGGTCGGCATAGCCATCCAAAAGGAACGATCCGTACCAACCGCCCCCGATACCATATCCGGCCCCTAAGTGAAGATTCAGCTGAATCCGATCGACGCCCGGAATCGAGGCCAACTCATCCAGTGCTGCTTCGTAGTAATCGGGGTACGAAACACCGGCGAATCCCAGCCCACCCTGAAATAAAAACCCTCGGGACTCACCTGACTGAGCAGCTACCGGGAAGGAAGCGACCAGCAAAATCGTCACCCAAAATAATAGATATTTTATTTTCATTATATCAGTTATCTGCAATCATATGGCCCGTCCGGTCAGCGCCTGTCAAGTTGCTTCCAAACGACTCGGCTCATCCGGTGGAGATGGTCCTCTCCAGTGTGTGTGAAAGGCATGTCCAAATTTCTTGGCATCCATTGGCAGACAATGCGAAGCACCACCTGCGGTTGCAAAAGTTGTCAAGGGCCGCGTAAGTCCCCAATTAAAACAATGGTGTGCGGGGGATGGGTAGCAATTCTGGCGGGGCAGCTTTGCAAGCGTGGGATCCGTGTGTAGTCATCCCGCCTTTTGTGCA
>CAZNRF010000108.1:0-9961 GCA_964575075.1 uncultured Spirochaeta sp.
GGAAAGACCCGGGGGGTGCCCGCGAAGCAGAGCCGACCGCGGCCGCGACTGGAGTTGCCGGCGGTGCTCCATTGGGAGCACTACGAGCGGATCCAGCTGTCGTTGCTTACCCGCTACGACCGGGTGATGCGGGATACCGGAGTGTACCGAGGCCGGCATGTGGCGGGAACAACCGCTGACGGTGATCCGGCGCCGGAGGTGTCCGACGAGCACTACGGCTGGATGGAACACAGCGCTCGACGGGTGAGTCGCCCCCAGCGGACGGACCTGAGTGACGTCGCTCGCGGTCAGGGGTTTGGGCTACGCTGAAGGAGGCGCTACTCCTCGTCCAGCAGGTTACATCCCTTGATCTCTAACGGCGCGTCTTCCGCGAGGTGGTAGATCGTGCCGCACACCGAAAAGTCGAGGGGGTGGCCTTCGGTGAGAGCAAACCTGTACCGGTCATGGGTAAGGTCCACATCGATATAGCTGTCGTTGAAGCGAATCGAGAAACGTAACGCCCCCCACGCCGAGGGAATCCGCGGATCGACGCTCAGGTTCCCCTGATACGCGCGCATTCCTCCAAACCCGTGAGTCAGCGCCAGCCATACCCCACCGGTGGAAGCGATATGCACACCATCTACTACGTTGCCCGCAACGTTGGCCAGATCCATAAACAATGCGTATTGAAAGTACTCGAGCGCCTTCTGCTCGTGTCCGATTTCCGCAGCCAGGATCGACTGCATGCACGCCGATAGTGACGAATCCCCCGTGGTGAGCGGGTCATAGTAGTCGAAATTGCGGCGCTTTTGGGCAAGGGAGAACTCGTCTCCCAGCAGGAAGAGCGCCAGGGCCACATCAGCCTGTTTAATGACCTGGTGGCGGTAGATTACCAGCGGATGATAATGCAGGAGCAGAGGATAATGGTTACGGGGAGTATTAGCAAAATCCCACTGTTCCTTTTCTAGGAAATTGTCGTCTTGCGGGTTGATTCCCCGCTTTTCATCGTAGGGGATGTACATCTTTTCCGCAGCTCGTAGCCAGCGTTCCACCTCATGCTCCTGTACATCCGTCTCGTGCAACAGGTGGGAATATGCATCGGGCCGCTCCTCCTTGAGCCAGGAGACGCTCTCTGCGGCAAATCTCAGGTTGTTCCGGGCCATGAGGTTCGTAAAGAAGTTATCGTTTACGACCGTGGTGTACTCGTCCGGGCCGGTGACGCCATGGATATGGAAATAGCCGGTGTCTGGGCTGAAAAACCCGAGGTTGTTCCACATACGAGCAGTCTCTACCAGGATCTCTACTCCCACTTCCGCCAGAAGATCGTAGTCCTTGCGAGTTTGGACATAATGCTTGATCGCGTAGGCGATATCCGCATTGATGTGGTACTGGGCGGTTCCGGCAGCGTAATACGATGAGGCCTCATCGCCGTTAATCGTTCTCCACGGAAAGAGCGCCCCGTCCTCGGAGAGTTCCTGTGCCCGGACCCGTGCTTTGTCCAGCATGCTGTGGCGGAATCGCAGCAAATTTCGAGCGATTCGTGGCTCGGTGAAGGTGAGAAACGGGACTACGTAGATTTCGGTATCCCAGAAGTAGTGGCCTTCATACGCCTGTCCACTGAGGCCTTTTGCGGGAATCCCCGTGGTCTCAGCCCGGGCGGAGGACTGACACAATTGAAACAGATTCCAGCGCACCGCTTGCTGAACGCGGGGTTCCGCATCCACCACGATGTCCGACCGCTGCCAGAAATGGTCCAACGCGGATCTCTGCTGCTGTTCCAACATGGAGTAGCCGGTGCGTATTGCGCGGTCCAGGGTCCGACTGCAGCGGTCCACCAGCTCGGTGGATGGCACCGCCCGGGACGTGTGATACGAGAAGAACTTGGTGATCTTGGTGGGCTGACCCGCCTGCGCATCGATCACAAACACGACTTTCCCGAGGTCATCCGACCAGCTACGCTGGGTATACCAATGGTTTTCCGTGTCAACGAGGTGGTCGATACCGACGCCCAGGCTCATTCGCGAGTTCGTGGTGCGGTAGCCGGTAGCGATACGCATGTTCTCCTCGCTGTGACTGCGAGCGTTGAGAACGCGCTTTGCAAACGCTCGTGCCCGCCGGGGATCGGATGCCCCCGCTGAAAGGGGCTCGTCATCGGCGCGGCTGTCCTGCCGGTTCAGGACCTGGGAAGAAATGACGATCGGGGCATCGGTGTCGGTGGTTACCTCATAACTGATAGCCCCCAGATGCCGATGCTCCAGCGAAATAAGCCGACGGGAGGTAATCTGAACCTGTTTGCCCGATGGAGTGGACCAGTTCATCTCCCGGGTGAGGACGCCGGTACGAAAATCCAGCATCCGGGTGTACTCGGTGACGCGGGCGGTGGGTAGATACAGCGGCTCATCGTCCACGTAGAGTTTCAGAATCGTCGCGTCCGGGACGTTTACAATCGTTTGTCCCGTCTTGGCAAAGCCATACGCCTCTTCAGCGTGGACGATCTGCCACGTTTCATGAAATCCGTTACAGAACGTAGCGGGTTCGATGAAGGGCCGTCCCTCCTCAAAAGTTCCGCGGATTCCGAGAAATCCATTCGACAGAGAGAAGACCGTTTCTGCGTTCCCCATCCAATCGAGGTCAAAGCCCTGTTCTATAATCGCCCACTCCTCTGAGGGGTACAAATGCTCCGGAAAAAGTTGAAACTCTCGTGGAATCATATTCCGAGTGTTGTAGAAATCGCGGATCAGTGCAAGGTCCCGAATTTTATTCGGTTATGGACCGACAAACGTATTGTAGTGAGCGGTGAAGCTGGTCCATAGTAAGGATATGCATGAACGAGAACGTGTAGCGATTACCGGTTTGGGTGTCTGTTCCGCTGTGGGACAGACGATCGGTGAGTTCTGGACGTCGCTTACCGAGGGACGATCAGCGGCCGGAGCGATTGAATTGTTTGATGCTACCGGGCACCTATGTCGCATTGCCGCCGAGATCCCCGATTTCGACCCGAAGCCGGTGGTCGGCCGGAAACGGACGCGCCGTATGGCGCGGTTTTCACAAATGGCATCTCTATCCGCTCAGCAGGCAGTAGACTCATCCGGGATCGATCTGCAACAGAT
Source organism: uncultured Spirochaeta sp. (assembly GCA_964575075.1). Lineage (GTDB taxonomy): Bacteria > Spirochaetota > Spirochaetia > DSM-27196 > Alkalispirochaetaceae > Alkalispirochaeta. Next base: position 3,090 of record CAZNRF010000108.1, read on the forward strand.
TGACCGAACCCGAGTGGGATGCGTGATCGGAACAGCGGCGGGTGATTATTACCACCTTGAGGAACAGCACCAGACCCTTCTGGAGAAAGGACCGGGGAACGGTTTTCCCCTGGCGGTACCGCTCATCATCCCCAACATGTCCTCGGCGAATATCGCAATTGACCTCGGCATATCGGGGCCAAATTTTGGGGTAACCAGCGCGTGCTCCTCCGGCGCCCACGCCGTCGCGATGGGGGCGATGCTCTTGCGAAGCGGCAGTGCCGATGTTGTTATTGCCGGCGGGGCAGAGGCCGCGATCAGCCCGCTTACCGTAAACGCCTATGGATGTATGGGGGTCCTCACGAGTCGCAATGACGATCCCACTCATGCGTCACGGCCGTTCGACGCAGATCGTGACGGATTCCTCATCGGCGAAGGGGCTGGTGTGCTGGTTTTAGAGCGGGAAGCGGATGCCCGACGTCGGGGCGCCGAGATATGGGCCTACCTCGATGGCGCTGGTATGACCGCCGATCGTCACAGTATTGCCATTCCGGAACCTGACGGAACCAATGCTGCTCGAGCGATGGAAATGGCGATGCGTGATGGTGGTGTAAATGTGGAAAAGATAGACTATGTGAACGCTCACGGAACGTCTACCGTGGCCAACGACCGCACTGAGACGATCGCGATCAAGCGGGCCCTCGGCGAGCGGGCACGAGACGTAGCGGTGAGTTCCACCAAATCGATGATCGGACACACTTTGGGAGCGGCCGGCGCCATTGAAGCGGTGGCCACGGTGCTCACGTTAAAACACCAGGTCATACCCCCTACGATCAACTATGAGACCCCGGATCCGGAATGTGACCTGGACTACGTCCCCAATACCGCCCGTTCCGCCGAGACGCGCTCTGCGTTGTCAAATTCCTTTGGGTTTGGCGGGCAAAACTGTTCGCTCCTGTTCACCGCTCCGGGGCAATAGCAACGTACGATATCCTCAGACAACGGGAGTCTCAGAGGATAAAAAAAAGCCCCCAGCTCCCGATTGGGTGCTGGGGGCGGACAGTCGAGGGGCATACGAGCTGTCCTTTCATCCATTACATCGCTGGATCCTGGGCGGCTGGATCAGCGCCCGATTCCATTTCTCCCTCTTCAGGGGGCTCCGGCGGAGCGATGGTGCTCTCTACATCATTGAGCACTGCCTCAACCTCTCCGAGCTGGTCTGCAATCGTCTCCAACTCTTCAGCATCCACGTCATCCGATTCCGCTGCGGACGTGAGCTGCGACTGTACGTCCGAGAGCTCGTCCCGAGAGCTTGATATCATGTCAGTGGCAGTTTCGGCTTCATCGTACGAGATGGGACCGCCGCAACCGCTCAGGATCAGAACCAGCGCCGCTGCCAGTGCAGCTAATACAAATGTTCGCTTCTTTGTATTCTTCATCGTTTCCTCCTACACAAAGAAGAGTACGGTACGCGTATCAAAGGTGTTTGGAGGAATTATGAAGAGATCGTGAAGAAGCGGAGGTGGCTACGGCCAATCAACGAATTGGAAAAAGGCGCTGAACCCGAGGAGGTCGAAGACCTCCCTCACGTTTTCGCCGACATTTGCCAGCTGAAGAGAGACCGAACGGTTCTGCAGTTCCACCAACAGCCTGGCAATCACGCCGATACCGGTGGATGACGCGTAGCGCAGGTGGCGTGCGTCCAGGATCACCGTAGCCGGAAGGGGATTCGCATCCAGTGCCTGTTGCAGGTGAGCCGTCACAGCGGGGGAGTTTTCCGTAGCAAGCTGCCCCGACAGGTGCAGAATGCCAACGGTACCATCCGGGGTCTTCTCCGCCGTTATCTCTGCTTTATCATCATGGAACGCGAACCGTGTGCTCCATGGATCGGTGGTACTCACTGGGGATTCTCCCGGAAGACGTGCACAACTGTCTCTTCGGTAAGCGGGAAGAGCTTGGTTTCTATCCGATTATGGATGCTGCCTATCATCTCACGAGTGAGCGTCGTACCGGCGGTGATGTACGTCATTCCGTTGTCCAATTTCAAATCGTGGGCCAGCACCATGCCTGCTACCAATCGTCCGGCAGAAACCTCCCGGACCGATCCCTGGTCGTCCCAGGAGAGCAAATCGAATAGACGAGCCACGAGTGTCGGATCGTAGATCGTCCCGGATTGGGAACTGAATGAACGCCGGATCGTTTCATGATCCTTTCCCCTTATCTCTTTGGCTACAACGTAATCGAAGGCGATCCGAACCGTTCGAGATACAAAGGGAATATCACTACCCGCCAGTCCATCCGGCGTCCCTGAGCCGTCCCAGTGTTCGCGGAGATGACGAATTCCGTGGGCCAGCTCCGGAAGATTCAAGGTGCTTCCCAGAAGATGTTCGCCGGTCTCCAGGAACTGCAGACTGATCTCACCATCGTTATCCAGCGCATCCTCAATCGGCACGCCCAGACTCAGCGCACCCAAAGGGAAGAAGTAGGAAGCCATCTCACAGAGGCGCACCTGAGACGATCCGGTCTCCCTGTCTTCCGCCAGTTTCCGCGCCAATTGGGAAACCCGACGGGACATCGTTCTGCCTCCGGTCTCCCGGTTGATCATTGCGATCACGCTGTCGAGAAAGGCAAAGGTGTTGTTGAGCGATTCCTCCGTGGATTGCTGCTTCACCGTCAGCTGCGAAAGCGCTTCATTGAGCTCCGCCGTCCGCTGGTCTACCAGTTGCGTCAGCTCGGAGACCAGTTCTTCCCGCTCCCGATTGACCCGGGAATGCCCCAGGGCGGTTCGGATGATAACCCACAGCTCGTTAACATCCCACGGTTTAAACAGATACCGATACACCTCGCCCCGGTTCACCGCTCGGCTCAACGCTTTCGTATCGGAGTAGCCGGTAAGGAACGTACGCATCGGCTCGGGATATGGCCCCTTGTCCTACTGGACGTATTTGTGGCCCTCCACCTGGGGCATCTTCTCATCAGAAATGAGCACATCGACTCGATGTTTTTTCAGAATGGCGGTGGCGGCAACTGCACTCTCCGCCGTAAACAGTTCTGTATCGGCGAGCTCACTGAACAGTCGCTGCAACGCCTTCAGGATATTCGGTTCATCGTCCACGATGAGTAGACGATGGAGTGATCCATCAGTCATTGTTTCCACCTCCCCTGGGTAGTTTCAGAGTAAACGTAGCTCCCATGCCTTCTTTTGATTGTAACCGCAACGTGCCACCGTGACGATTCACGATTATATCGTACGCGATACTCAGTCCCAGTCCTGTTCCTTCTCCTGCGCTCTTGGTCGTAAAGAACGGCTCGAAGACCTGACTTTGAATCGCCGGGGCGATCCCGGGGCCATCGTCGGCGACGCTGCAGCAGACCGTAGCATCGTCTGCCCACGTTCGAATGGTAATGGTGCCGCGGTTCGCTCCACCGGACTTGATCGCCTGGGCGGCGTTTACGATCAATGTGAGCAGGACCTGGTTAATCTCGTTCGCATTGCACACCAGCGGCGGCACCTCACCCGATTCCAGCTCGATGTCAGCGACGTACTTGTACTCGTTCCGGGCGATGGTGAGGGTGCTCTCCACCCCGTGGTTAATGTCGTAATTGTCCATGATTTGGTTATGTCCGGCCCGGGAAAAATCTTTCAGGTTTGCAACGATCGCCACGATGCGCTGAATTCCGTCTTCGGTTTCATGAAACAGATCACCGATATCAGACAGTGTTTTCTCGATGCGCTGCTCCTGCCACACACGCTCGAGAGCATCCGGGCGAGGCGGGGCAAGATCTTGGTAGGCATCGAAAAATGGAAGGTACCGCTCTACATATCGCTGTAGCGTGGAGAAGTTGCTCCGGACAAACCCCAGCGGATTGTTGACCTCGTGAGCGATACCGGCGGAGAGTTCACCAATAGAGGCCAGCTTTTCCCGCTTCACGAGTTCGTTCTGCGCTTGCCGCAGCTCTTCGTTGGCTTTGCTGAGCTCCAGGGAGCGGCGGATCGATTCCTGTTCAGAACGAATACGTTCCGTAATATCGTGAATAACTCCCTGAAACAGCATCCCGGCGGCGGAGTGGCTTGTGTTGTCCCGCACGACCGTTGCACTTTCCGATCCGAACACAAGAGATCCCGTCTTGGTTCTCAGAACAACCTCGAAATTCTTGACGAAGCCGTGGTGAGATATCTCCTCCAAGAATAGCTCTCGATACGATGGGTGGGCGTAGAGTTCTTGCACCCGGCGGCCGATCAGCTCTTCCGGGGTATCGTAGCCGAGCATGTGGGCGCCGGCGTCGTTGATTTCGATGAGCGTTCCTTCCGCACTGCTGACGAACACCAGGTCTGCTGAATCGCGAAACAGAGAACGGTACCGTAGTTCCGACCGGTTGAGGTCGTGGTGTGCCTGTCGCAATCGTTCTTCCGCTATATGCCGAGATGTCGTGTCGGCAAGTACAACGATGAGAGACGCCTCGCCGCCGACCTCCGCCGGGATCGGAACGATGACTCCTTCGCCCCATACGGGACGTCCGCCCCGGGTCCGAAGGGAGAGGGAGACGTTCCGAGACGCCTCGGAGCTGACATCATCGGTCACGGGTATCAGGGATTCCAGATCGGCACTGCGGTCACGCAAGATCGTACGGAAATCCCTGCCGGACAGAACCTCAGGGGTGTACCCAGTCCACCGATGAAAAAAAGGGTTGCCCTCGAAAAACTGACCCAGGCGATCGAGGGTGACGATGCTCATCGGAGAGTAATCGGAGAAAACCTGAAGCTGCCGCTGCTGGGCCAGGGCATCCGCTTCCGCCCGATCCCGTAGATATTTCTGTGTGAGGGAGTGCAGCGCGTAGGACAGATCGGCGGCAAGTTCCGTAAAGATCTGACGGACGTCGGCGTTATGGAATTGCTGCTGGTCCACAGCCACCGTGAATACTCCGTAGGTGGTGCCGGCGTATTGGAGCCGGACCGATAACGCTCCGCTGGACCCGTACAGTGCATGGAGGGGGCAATGGGGACACTCGGTCATCGGGTGCGGGCACGTATAGAGCTGGTTCTGCAGACGGTCCGAGGGAGCCGCACACTGCGGCTCCTGACCAGTGAGAATCCGGAGGAGCTCCGGCCCCGAGTTGACAAATCCCGCGGCACCGGCGGTGCGGACCCCATTTGACTCGTCTGGGTCCAAGAGAATCCACGCCGCGTTGTACGCATCATTAGAGACGAGGACATCACACACATCCTGGATGAGCTCGGAGGCGCTGGTAGACCGGATGAGAACGGTGTGGACTTCACGAATAGACAGAAGAAGCCGATTGAGCTCTTCCACGCGAACGCGATCGGCCTCACTGCGGGATATGTCGCGGGCGGCGATGAGCTCTCCCACGTACCTGCCGTTTCGAATTACCGGGGAGGAACGGATCCCTACCGTAATCCGATCGCCGAGCTCAGGGTTAAGGGTGCTCACCATATCGAACGACCGATTTGGCGCGGTGCCGCGGGACGCGGACAGTAGCCGGGATCGAACCAGATAGTCGTCCTGGAAGATGGTGCTCACCAATTGGCCGACGATCGACTCCACCGGGCGACCCACCACTTCGGCACCGTGCCGGTTGATGTACTCAACCGTTCCGTCTGGATCATGTATGAGCACGATCTCCTGAATCGTCTCAACGAGGGCGTGATAGCGGTGCTCTTGGTCAAGCTGTTGGCGGTGGGTCTCGTGGAGTCGAAACGCCATGCGTACCGACTCTTCTATAACGAAGTGACTCGACGTCTTGAGGATGACGCCGTAGTGGGTAAGGCGAGAGATATCCTCCATCGTCTGGCGGTCGTCGGAGGCGGTGAGAAATACAATCGGGGTACTCACCGTCCGGGCGATCCACTCAGCCAGAGGGATACCATCTCGGGATGCCTCCAAGGTTACGTCCACGATGATGAGGTCGTATCGCGGGTGTATCCCGCCACGGTCATCGGATACGGTGAGTTCAGGAAGAGCTCCCGGAGCATAGGCGCTCTCCAATACCATATCCATATTGGCCAGCACGGATCGCATGAACAGATGGGTCGTCTCGGCATCGTCTATCAGCAGTACGCGCTTTACCATGAGGTTCCGATCCTGACGACCGTGACATCGTCCTGTTGGGCGGACATGCCCAACTCCCGGTGGCAGGCGGTGATAAACGTGTCCAGGCCCGTGGCGGCGCGGGGATGGTCCGCGATGAGTCGGGAGATCTGTTCTGTCGAGAGCTTGCGGTTTTTCCGCGGATACTCGGTGACTCCATCGGTGAGAAGGGTGAGAACGTCACCGGTCTGGAGTACCGCGTGTTGATCGGTGTAGGAGATTTCCTCGGAAATACCCAGAGCCGGGCCCCGTTCTTCCAGGACGAGTAGCTCCCCACCCCGAAGGATGTACAGCGGTTCGTGACCGGCACAGGCGGTGGTGAGAGTCCGCGATTCGAGATCGATCAACGTTGCCGAAAACGTGAGAATCAGATCCGGAATAGACCGAAATTGCTTGATGAACTGCTCATTCAGCCAGTGGAGAAACGCTCCCGGGGAGAAGCCCGTGTCCAGGGCGGGCCGAATAAATCCGCGATATATCATTGATTTCAGGATCGCCGTTACAAAGGCTGCCTGAATTCCGTGGCCTGCGACATCGCCGATGAGCGCGATAACCGAGGATCGTCCGAAGGGAATGATGTCATAGTAGTCGCCCCCGCACGACAACCATGGCAGGGGGCGGTATCGGACCCCGAGTGAGAGTTCCCTGTTATCGGGTAGTTCCGATTCGAGTAGCTTCTGCTGCAGTTCTCCTGCCCAGCGTAGTTCCGTTTCCAGTTGATGATTCCGGCACTCCCGCCCCCGCTTCACGCGAGCGTGTTCCAGCGCTTGTATCACCGTACGTAGA
>CAZNRF010000109.1:0-9946 GCA_964575075.1 uncultured Spirochaeta sp.
CCTACTGTGCTCGCCCGTCTCCGCATGTACCATCTGCCGGAACGAGAGCCTGAAATCCAGCGGGCGGTGCAGGAAAAGATCTACCGCGTGACCGAGCCGGACCAACCGCTACTTCAACCGTTTTTTCGCAGCAGCAGTACTGCAGCCCTCGGGTGGCGGGAGGTTACCCATGAGATTCTCCAGGCCCTCTCTCATCCCGGCGGCGTCGCGCGTCTCCAGGTTACGCTGCGGGAGCAGCTATCGCAGGGCCCGCCACGCAAGGCGGCGGAGTATCTCCTGGACGCCCTGCTCGAAGAGTTGCGCGGCGCCCTTCGCCCCTCATCGGAGCAACGCTTAGATACTGCTCAGGTTACGGCGTTAGCTGAGCAGGTGCGCATTCACTGGGATCGCATCACCACGCGCAACATGAACCCCGTTTCGGTGATTGAAAGCCTGCTGATCACCATGAGCAGAACCGTGAGAGGTGCCGGATGAGAGGGTTTGTCCGCCGGGCCCTGGAGAAGCTCTCCAAACTCGATAGTGAGCAGCTGGAACAGCTCCTGCAAACGGTGGCCGTGGAGAATGAGCGCTTGGCGGTGGTCCTAGACAGCATGAACGATGGCGTGCTCGTGACGGATGAGGGCCACCGCCCGATTCTCTTGAATAAGGCGGCGGAACGGCTCGTTCCCCTCATCTCGGGGCGGATAATCGGGGATCGGCCGATTTGGAGTGTTATCGCTGATCCGGATATCAGTCAGTTTGTCCAGACTGCGCTGGAAAATGACGAGTCCGTTACGGATCAGGAGTTTGCTCTGGATCATGGCGGGACCACAAGAATCCTCTCGTGCAGTCTGAGTCCGCTTGTCCAGGCCGGCCACATTCGCGGCAACATACTCCAACTGGTAGATATCTCGGAGAAGCGGGGCAGAGAGGCGCGGCTCCGGCGTGCGGAGAGCCTTGCGAGCTTGACCACCTTGGCCGCCGGCGTCGCCCATGAAATCAAGAACCCTCTGGGGTCGATCGGCATTCACAACCAGCTGATTCAGAAAATGGTGTCAAAGCTGGACCAGGAGGAAGCGGAGCGAATCAATTCCTACCTTACCGTCATAGACGAAGAGATCGAACGACTCAATCGGATCGTAGTAGACTTTCTCTTCGCGGTGCGGCCGATGGACACCAAGCTCGAGGATGGTGATCTCAACGCCCTCATTTCAGACCTATTGGGATTCGTTCAGTACGAGCTGGAGCAGGCCGACATTGAGGTATCCCGAGACTTGGATGAGGATCTGCCGCAGCTCAAACTTGACCCCAAGTACTTCAAGCAAGCGATGATGAACCTGGTAAAAAACGCGATTTCCGCGATGCCGGAGGGGGGAACACTCCGTGTCATCACCCAGAAACGGGGAGATCAGGCGCTGCTCCGTATCAGCGACAACGGTACCGGGATGAGCCCGGACGTACGAGACAAGATTTTCGAGCCCTATTTCACCACGAAAGACTTCGGGAGTGGCATCGGTCTGACCCTGGTCTATAAGGTGGTCAAAGAACACATGGGCGATATCTCCGTCATATCCAAAGAGGGACACGGTACAACCTTCACGATCACGCTTCCACTTCCGCAGCGGGAGCAGCACCTTCTCGGGTGGAAAGGAGACTCGTCGTGACCTTCAATGTGCTCATCGTCGATGACGAAAAGAACATTCGTGCTGGATTGGGGCGCGCCCTGGAACTGGACGGGTATCGCTCACTGCTCGCCGGAGACGGCCAGGAAGCCCTGGACACGATGCAGGAGGAGGAGATCGATCTGGTAATCGCCGATCTCAAGATGCCGCGGATCTCCGGAGAAGAGCTTTTGCGGCGGATCGTCGACCAATACCCTACGGTGCCGGTGATTATACTGACCGGGCACGGAACGATTGAAACGGCGGTGCAAGCGATGCGCGACGGTGCGTATGACTTTCTTACCAAGCCGGTGTCCCTCGAGCGTCTCTCGCTGTTGGCAAAGCGGGCGCTCTCAACCCGTGAACTCGTTCTCCAGCACCGTCAGCTTCAACAGGAATTGGACTCCCAGCGGCATGCCTCAGCGATTATCGGCAAGAGTTCCGAGATGCAGCGAGTGATGGACGTGGTGCGTCAGGTAGCCCCCACCAAGGCCTCCGTGCTGATTACCGGTGAGAGCGGCGTCGGCAAGGAGCTGGTAGCAGATGCCATTCATCGCCTGTCTGATCGCCCGGACAACCCGCTGGTGAAAGTGCATTGCGCAGCGTTATCGGAAGCGTTGCTTGAGAGTGAACTTTTCGGTCACGAAAAAGGGGCGTTTACGGGGGCGATTGGTCGAAAACGGGGTCGTTTCGAACTGGCGCATACCGGAACGATCTTTCTGGACGAGATCGGCGAGATCAATCAGAACGTGCAGATCAAGATCCTTCGGGTACTTCAGGAGAAACGGTTCGAGCGGGTGGGGGGAGAGGACACCCTTACCGTGGATGTGCGGATCGTATCTGCCACCAATCGCGACTTGCGGCAAGAGATTGAGGCGGGTCGATTTCGGGAAGACCTCTTTTACCGACTGAACGTGGTCAATATACATGTGCCACCGTTGCGAGAACGAAAAGAGGATATTCCCCTTCTCACCGCGTCATTCATCAAGGAGTTTGCGAAGGAGAACAACAAGGCCGTCGAGGGAATCGACGCGCGGGCACGCTCGGTGCTTCACAAGTATCATTGGCCCGGGAATATTCGGGAGCTGCGAAACAGCATCGAAAGCGCGGTCGTGATGGCCAAGAATAACTACATCACGGTGGATGACCTTCCCCCCTCGGTCAGCCAAGGAGCGGATGAGGGTGATTCGATTACGATCAGCGTGGGGAGTCGCCTCGACGATGCGGAACGGGAAGTGATCCGCTCAACCCTCGCGGCGTGTAACGGAAACAAAACGCGAACCGCCGAGGTATTAGGAATCGGCCGGAAGACGCTCCACCGAAAAATCGCCGACTACGGGCTGGAGTAGACCCTACGCGGCGGGACGGTCGTGGTTGCCGAGGACGACAATAATGATCAAGGCGGTGACCCATACGGCGAAAGTGAGGATCGCCGCGGCGCCTTGGGGGATCTCATACCATGCGGTAGCCACAAAACCGAAAACGACCATCGTGCCGTAGATCACCGCCAGTAGTCGGCGCCCACCCACACCTCGGTCGATGAGGCGATGATGAATATGCTCACGATCGGCGGAATGTACCGGCAGGCCCCGCCGGAGTCGGCGCAGAATAGCCAGTAGTGTATCCACAATCGGAATATACAAAAGTGTCAGTACCGGGAAGGGAGCAACCGCCATCAGTCCCGGTTCTCCTCGCTGAAGTCCGAGCAGGGGCAGTACCGCCAGGATATACCCAAGACTCAGCGAGCCGCTGTCCCCCATGAAGATCCGTGCCGGTGGCAGGTTGAAGACCAGGAATCCCGCCAGACTTCCCGCTACGGCAAAGGACAGGATCGCTGAAACCAGGCTGCCCTGGCCGAGTGCGATGATTCCCATAAACAGGGCGGCGATGAGCGCCACGCCCCCGGCGAGACCGTCTGCCCCGTCGATCAGGTTAACTGCGTTAGAAATGGAGACGACCCACAGAATGGTCAGACCAAACGCCGCCCAAAGCGGTAATTGCACCGGCCCCACCCACGGCAGGTCGAGAACGCGTAGCAGTGCACCGGAGAGTGCCACCATCGAGCCCGCAGCCAGCTGCACCAGGAACTTAAGAGGCGCCCGGAGATTCACAAAATCGTCGTACAATCCGAGTCCATGAACGAGCGCCAAGCCGCCCAGAATAAATCCTACCGAGCGCATCGACCACGGCGCCGTTCCGGAAGCCCCGACGATGATCGTCACGCCTACTACCGACGCCGCAACGAAGGACACAAAGATTCCGACGCCGCCCAGACGTGGGGTGGATTCGGTATGGATCTTGCGATCATTGATATGATCGTACCACTCGAATCGGTGGGCGAGACGAAGTATCAACGGTGTGAGCAGCACATTCACGAGAAACGCCACAAATGCGATGGCGGCAATACGAGCAGAAATCGGTGTCCTCCCTCAACTATAGTAGTCGCACAATCGCTGATACGCCAGCGTAAGACGGCGGGTGACTTCTGCCGCGGTGGTATACCGCATATCGTCCCCGGAATGACGATCCGGGTGATACAGAATGAGCTGTCTTCGATACGCACGCCGGATCTCTTCGAGGGTGACTCCGGGGGACAGCTCTAAATCATTCAGCGCCTGGCGTATCGGTGCAGGAAGCTGGTCCGGTGCCCTCGCGGTCCCGGTTTTCCCTGTCCCCGGAGCCGTTCGAGAAGAATCCAACGGCTCTTCCCGCAAAAAGTCCTCGAGCTCCTGCCAGGCGTCTTCGGAGACTCTCTCCGAGCTGTCTGTATGAAGCCACGAGCGTACCAACGTCTCAACCCGGAACCAGAGATCCATCGCCCCTTCCACCTATGCGCTAACTATACTTGATCAGTCCGCGGGTGAAAAGTCGAAAAAGCGATGATGAAGCAGTTCCAGCACCGACGGATAGGTGCGCTGCGGAACGACTACGGACAGATTGGTATCGGAGGATCCCAGGCTGATCATCTCGACCCGGTGGTCCGCCGCTTCCGACAAAGATGAAAAGACATCGCGGATCAGAGCCGGGTCATGCCACAGTCCCTCTCCCACCAGCGACACAACCGCTTTGTCCGAGTCCACCGTTATGCGCCCTAACTGCTCCAATTCGGTGATCATAGCCGTTGGCGGGACCGGGACATCAATGGAAACCGAGACCGAAACCTCGCTGGTAGCGATGAGGTCGACGCTGACTCGGTGATTCTCGAAGACCTGGAACATCCGACTCAGAAACCCCCAGGCGTTGAGCATGCGGCTGGAATGAACGGTGATGATGGTAACCCCTCCGCGTCCCGCCAAAGCTCGGAGGCCGGTGGTGGCGGGAGCCGCGGTGATGCGGGTCTGAGGACCGGCGGGGTTTCCGGTGTTGCACACCACCACCGGTATATCCGAATCAACCGCGGGAATCATCGTTGCCGGATGTACCACTTTCGCTCCGAAATAGGCCAGCTCCGCGGCCTCACTGTAACTGACTTCGGGAATGGTTCGGGCCGACGGGATCCGGTGCGGATCTGCCGTCATGATGCCGTCAACGTCGGTCCAGATTTCCACCCGCTCAGCCCCCAGGGCGGTGCCGAAGATCGTGGCGGAGTAGTCGGAACCGCCGCGACCCAGGGTTGTGGTGTTTCCGTTGGGGGTGGAACCGATGAACCCCTGGGCGATAAACAGATGGCCCGGTCGCGGCGCCACAGCGGCACCGATAAGCGATCGAGTTGCCACAAGATCCGGGCGGGCGCTCCCGAAGGTCTCGTCGGTACGTACCAGGGAACGACTGTCGAGAAGCGTGGTGGGAATATCGCGAGTTTCCGCTGCCGCGGCGATCACGGTAGTTGCCAGGCGCTCTCCAAAGGAGAGCAGGGCGTCCGTCGAGCGGAGACTCAGGTCTCTGATCAGAACGATGCCGTGCAACAGCGTTTGCAGCTCCTCTTCGATCTCCGTCAGCAAGCGTTTCCAGGTGCGGCGCCGCTCGGGGTCCAGGGAGTCCGTGAGCGCTTCCAGCGCGGTATCGTGCTCGCCGATGAGCGTGGTGATTCCGTCTTCTACGGCATTCGCCTCTCCCGATACCGCCAGAGCGCCGAGCTCCACCAGCCGGTCCGTGGTCTTGCCCATGGCGGAGCTTATCAGGACCGGCGCCTCATCCAGCTTCCCGGTGGCGATCGTCAGTACCCGATCGATCCATGCGGCATCGCGGACGCTGCTCCCGCCGAACTTGAGAACGATCATCGGCGGTACCGATCAAAATGGCCCAGCGCGACAAACGCCTCCGCGTTCAGAATCGCCGCTCCCGCGGCACCGCGCACGGTGTTATGACCCATGATGACCATCTTGAACGAACCGATCGGGTCGGATCGCAGGCGCCCTACAAGGGTGGACATGCCCTTGTTTCGCAGCACATCCCGGGCGGGCTGGGGCCGATCCGGCTCGGGCAGTATCTCGATCGGCTGCGTCGGTGCCGACGGAAGGGACCGGTCCTGGGGCATGCCCCGCCAGGAACTCATCACCGTCGCCACCTCATCGATGCCGGGATCAACTCCCGTGGGCAGTTTTACCGTGACGGTCTCCAGATGCCCGTCGAAGACGGGAACCCGGGTGCACGCGGCGCTTACCACAAACGGTGCCGGCTCTACGTGATCCGGCGTGAGGGTGCCCAGAATTTTCTGCGCTTCGATTTCCATCTTCTCTTCCTCGCCGGAAATGTAGGGCACCACGTTTCCCAGAATATCCATGGATGAAACGCCGGGGTACCCAGCTCCGCTGATCGCTTGCATCGTGGTGACCTGCACCCACTCGATACCCCATTTCTCGTAAATCGGTGCCAGGGCCATCGCCAGGAACATGGTGGAACAGTTGGAGTTGGTGATAATCGCTCCCGTCCAGGTCTGACGGGAGACCATTTCAAAATGGTCCGGGTTGATCTCCGGTATCACCAGTGGCACGTCGGCATCCATGCGGTGGTTGCGGGAATTGCTGATCACCACATGACCGGCCTCGGCGTAATGTACCTCCGCCTCCCCGGCTACGGAACTGTCCAGTCCCGAAAAGAGTATGGGAGACGAAAGGGGATCTGTTGTGCTTTTCACCGTCATCTCGGCGATACGGCGCGGCATCGGTTGGTCCTGCTTCCAGGAGCACGCCTCGACGTACGGTTTTCCCGCGCTTCGGGGACTCGCCACCAGCTCAGCGATCTCGAACTGGGGGTGCTCTTGCAGAAGGACCACGAATTTTTGACCAACGGTACCGGTGGCACCGAGAATTGCAATCGGAATTCGGCTCATAACCGCGAAGGGTAGATGAGCTGGTACCGGCTGTCAACACGGGTATAAATGGTGCTACACTCGCGACTTGTGAGTACCAGTGCCCGGGACCGAATGAGTAGTGATGTGCTTCTCTCTATGCGGCGTGAAATCGCGCAATCCGAGGGCCAGGAAGTGCTCTTTGTGGGGCACCTCAACCATGACGGCATCGTATCCTCCGTAGAGGTATTCGCCCGGGGGAGCGAAGCGTCGGTGGCCGCTCCGGCGGAGTTCTGCGAGCGGGGGGATATCGTGATCCATAACCACCCGAGCGGTGTACTCCGGCCCAGTGAGGCTGATGTTTCCGTGGCCTCGCGGCTCGCGGAACAGGGGATCGGCTCCGCGCTGATAGATAACGCCGTCGATCGCATCTACGTTCTCGTGGAACCGGTTCTGCCGGAAGAGACGGAGCTCCTCGACGAAGAAGTTCTCGCAGATACGATCAGCGAAAACGGAGCGATTGCGGTCCAGCTTCCTGGATTTCGTCCCCGCCCATCCCAGGTGGCGATGCTGCGGCAGGTAACTTCGGCGTTTAACCGATCCCAGGTGGCGGTCGCGGAGGCGGGCACCGGTGTAGGCAAGTCTTTCGCCTACCTGATTCCCGCGGTGAGCTGGACCCGGGTTAACAGCGAACGGGTGGTGATTGCCACGGCCACCATCAATTTACAGCAACAACTGGTTGAACACGATCTACCGCTCGTGCAGCGCAGTCTTGGAACGGACATACCGGTAGCACTGGTCAAAGGGCGCGGAAACTATATCTGTCGCCGGCGCCTGGCGGAACAGCTCTCTGAAGCTGATCTGTTCAGTGACGGTGAATCGGTGCGGGCGATCGCGGCGTGGGCCGAGACGAGTCCGACCGGTTCCCGCAGCGATCTTCCGTTTCATGTTGGGTCCGATGAATGGTCCCGCGTGAATAGTGAACCGGACACCTGTTCCGCGGCGCGCTGTCCCAATCGGGACCGCTGCTTCATCCTCAAGGCGCGACAGCGAGCAGCCGGCGCAAAGATCCTGGTGGCAAACCATCATCTTGTGTTCAGTGATCTTGCGGTCCGCCAGGCCGGGGCGGGATATGATTCCACGGCGATTCTTCCTCCCTTTCAACGAGTCGTCTTCGACGAGGCGCACAATCTGGAGCGGGCGGCCACGTCATTCTTCTCGGACACGCTCAGTTACTTCTCGGTTCTCAAACACGCCGGCCGTCTGCTGCGGCGCCGCGGTCGACATCGTTTCGGGTTGCTGGATCGCCTTCCGGCAATTGAGGCCGATTCCAGCCGGCTGAAACAGGTGGAGACCGATCTCGAAACGCTTCGGAGCCATGCGGAGGTGCTCAATACGGCGCTGGTGACGTTCCTTGGCGGGGAGTCCTCCTGGCGGCTAACGGGAGCTTCGGCCTCGGCGCTCCGCGATGCCGTGGGGCCTTCGCTTTTTGATGTCCATCGTAGTCTGCTGGGGATCGCTGACCGCCTGGGAACGGTAGCCCGGGCCACGGACGATCGCTACCGGGACGATCCGAGCTTCCTGGAACTGGTTGCCCTCATTCGACGCTTCGAAGGGATGGCTGCCCTGATTGACCGCTTTTCCCAGGCGATTCCCGACGATGACTCGGTGTTGTGGCTGGACCGACGCTCCGCGGGAGGAAGCGGCCCATTTGTGGTGCTGAATGTAACTCCTTTAGACATCAGTACCCTCATGCGAGAGGCGGTGTTTCGTCCCTACGAAACGGTTGTCATGACCAGCGCAACCTTGGCAGTCAACGGTGACTTCCACTACTGGGGCGGCCGGTTGGGTGTACCCCTCGACGAAGACGATACCACCGCCGAGCAGTTTGCTTCCCCCTTTGATTACGCCCGGCGGGTCACGCTGGCAGTGCCCTCCAACGCACCTGGTCCCGAGGACCCGCTGTACGAGCAGTACCTCAAAACGATCATTCCCCGACTGGTTCACGCCGGAGGGGGCGGGGTGTTGGTTCTGTTCACGTCGTATCGGCAACTGCAAGCGGTGTACGACGAGGTGGCTCCTCTTCTCGAGGGGCGGGGCTACTCCTGTTACCGCCAGGGGAGTGATGACAGAGTGCGTCTACTGGAGCAGTTTCGCAGTGACCTGGCCAGCGTCCTGTTCGCCACCGACAGCTTCTGGGAGGGAGTTGATATTCCCGGTGAGACGCTGCGGGTGGTCATCGTGTGTCGCCTGCCGTTTCGGGTTCCCACTGATCCAGTGCAATTGGCCCGGGCGGAGGCGGTAGAACAGGCGGGGGGGAACGCTTTCGTAGAGTTCAGTCTCCCGCAGGCCGTGATGCGTCTCAAGCAGGGGTTTGGTCGATTGATGCGGCGCGTCGATGATTACGGTGCCGTGGTGGTGACCGATCCGCGTATGATCCGGAAAAGCTACGGCCGAATGTTCTGGAACAGTCTGCCACCCGCCCAACCGATGATCCTTCCGGGGGAGTCCCTGGTGGAGGAGCTTCAGGCGTTTCTGATGCGGTTCGCCGAGGAATAACCCGTGACTGCCGTGACTGCCGTGACCGGCGCGACCTCCGTGACTGCCGCCGCTGCCTTGATTTCCGTGACCGGCGCGACCTCCGTGAAAAAAAAAGAGCGGCCCCGTTACCGGTTGCCGCTCTTTACCCTGGCGGGACAAACGCGTTGTGAGCGTCAGCCCTCTACCACCGCCAGTACATCAGACATGGTAAGAATCAGATGATCATCATCTCCGATCTTTACCGTGGTGCCGGCGTACTTATCAAACATGACGCGGTCACCCTTCTTCACGGTGATTTCTTCATCGTCGGTGCCGACGGCCACCACTTCGCCGACCTGCGTCTTCTCCTGAGCGGTCTCGGGAATGAACAGTCCACCCTTGGTCTTTTCTTCTTCCCGTTCCATTTTGACCAGAATTCGGTCACCCAGCGGTTTAACAGTCATGCTGTCCTCCTATCAGACGATACATTTGAGATTTACTATGGAGATTGAATCCGACGGGAAATATAACGACCAACCGTTCTACGGACAAGAAA
>CAZNRF010000110.1:0-9933 GCA_964575075.1 uncultured Spirochaeta sp.
ATTCACCGCCGAGCGCTTTGAGTTTCATCGCGTGGCGGTGGTCACCAGCGCCTACCACATGCGCCGCGCCCTTCTCGCCTTCGATCGGGAGGGACTCTCGCCGATCCCCGCCCCGGCGGCGTACCGCCGTGATCAGCGCCCGCTCCGACCGGTGATGTTTATGCCGAGCGCCACCAACCTGAGAGACACCGCCACGGTGCTCCGGGAGCAGGTCGGACTGTGGTGGTATCGCCTCACCATGTAAACGACGCGTACGGTGTCGACCTCCACCGAAGCATCCTGCCCGTATCCGGCGGGTGCCACAGTCACTGCGACGACGACAGCAGCAAGTACCTTATGAAAACCGACGAATGATCGCACGACAGCTTCCGGCGTAGCTCCCACCGAAGAGATTGAGATGATTCAGCAGGTGATAGAGGTTGTAGATGTCTCTTCGCTGCTCATACCCCGGAACCAGGGGCCACTCGGCCTCATACGCTTCGTAGAACGCCGGCGAAAACCCGCCGAAGAGTTGGGTCATCGCCAGGTCCGCCTCGCGATGCCCATAGTACACCGCAGGATCGATAAGCACCGGTTCATTTGCGTCGGACACCATGTAGTTGCCGCACCACAGGTCTCCATGTAACACCGACGCACCCCCCTCATCCACGGTGGGGATCAAATCGGGGAGCTTTGTAATGATCCGCCGCACCCCCTGCTCCATGGCAGCGTCGGCGCGTCCCTGCTCCCGGGCCAGCTCAATCTGAAATAGCAACCGCCGCTCTCCAAAGAACTCGTGCCAGCTCACGAGCCAGCCGTTGGGCTGTTTGGTGGTACCAATGTGGTTGTCCTGGGAGAAACCGCAGCGCGTTTCGCGATTGCTGCGGTGCAGCCGGGCCAGGGCACGGCCAAAGCGCGTCCAGAAATCACCGGTGGGACGACCCGTGGGGATCCACTCCATTAACAGATACTGATGGTCCTCCGCCTCGAACAGGCCCAGCGGTGCCGGAACTCGCGGCCCTTCGGCCTCCCGGAGCGCAAGGAGCCCCCGGGCCTCCTCCATAAACAGGTCACTGTGGGTGCGGGAGTTTACCTTGAGAAAGAGACTCGCTCCGTTGGTGAGCAGGAGCTGCCGAGCGTCATTAATCATTCCGCCGCCGACGGAGCGCTCAGAGCGTATCGCCACGCCATCGCCGACTACCTGCCCCACCGCCTGCTTCAGGGAGGATGCGGTCAGCCTGATCGAGGACAGCTCATCGTGGGAGCTCACGGCAGCGCTCCCTTGGCAATTCGATCAACGATCCCGCGACACGTGCGCTCCACCATGGCAAAGACATCCTCGAATCCCTGGGCACCACCGTAGTAGGGGTCGGGTACATCGGGAGCCATCTTCCGGGGAAGCAGTTCGTCCCCGGAGGTGAGTTCCGGATCGAACTGGCGAAAGACGTACAGCTTCTCCCGGACCGCCGGTACGGCACCCGGTCCGCCGCCGGATCCCGCGAGAGAAAGGATCTCCCGGTAATGACCGTGGTCCATGGCAAAGAGGAGGTCGTACTGATCCACATCTTGTACCCCTAACTGACGCGCCGGGTGGTGCAGCTCGACGCTATGCGCGGCTGCCGTGCGGCGCATACGAGGGTCCGCGTCATCTCCCAGATGCCACGCACCGATTCCGGAGGACTCAACCCGCACCCGATCTCCGAACCCTCGCTCGTCGAGCTCCTTTTCCAGGAGCCGATGCGCGAGGGGACTCCGACAGATATTGCCGGTACACACAAACATTATTTGTATCACGACAGATGGGTACTAAATCTCCGGCGCGTTTTCAAGCACGTACTGCTCAGCTTCTCGGTTCCAGAGGTTGTTGTGGCGTTTGCAGATCCTGGCCAGCTCGGCATAGAACGGGTCCGTGGCGCCACGCTCAGCAAACTCGTCGATACTCACCAGGGGCAGTTTTTTGTTCGTATAGATCAACTTCTTGCCACCGGGAATCTCCGGAAGGGTGAGCGTGGTTTCCGCTGCGACGTTGAGTCCGCCGATGTGGGTAACCATAGCGGCCGGGTTGATCACCCCGCGGCCCATGAGGTCCAGCGCTTCGCGCATATCGTCGGTATTGCCACCGGAGGTACCCACCAGATGGTGGCTCGCGTAGTGAACATCATAAAAGTTGAACTCCGCCTTGAACTGCGGATCCGTGGGCCCGGCAAAGAAGTTGAGACACCCGTCCTTCCCGAGAATCCGGTCGCCTTGCTCCACCACGGGCCGCACCGGAGCAAACACAAAGACATCATCGAACCCGGTTCCCCCGGTATATTCGATCAGCGCCGCATCGGGGTCATCGAGATCGGCGGTGTTGACGTAGTGCAGCTCGACGCCATTGGCTCGGGCATCTTCAACTGGATAAATGGCGGCGGCGCGATCAAGCCGCGCCTGATCGATGTCGGTAACAACCAGAAGCCCGGGTTTGCGGGGGTTGTGTACGGCGTAGTCGATCGCCGCGAGTCCCATTGGTCCGACGCCGGCGAGGATCGCCGTCTTGCCGCCCTCAACGATGCCCATCGTGTGCTCGTAGGTGCCCTGGGTGGTGTGGTAGTTGGCGTGAAACGCCCCGGCAACACAGGACACCGGCTCCGCTAATGAGCCCAGAAAGAATGCATCTCCGGTGTACTCCAGCAAACAGTCCTGCCCCATCACCTCTTCGGGGATAACCACGTAGGTGGCGTCTCCGCCGATGTGATGGTAGGAATAGCCGGGAGCGTCAAGACTTCCCTTATAGTTGAGGGCCGGCTGAATCGAGAAGCGCTGCCCCGGCTTGAACGCGTCTTTCCACTTCTCGCCGACCTCTACGATTTCGCCGCAGAACTCATGCCCGATAATTACCGGATTCTCGGCGATGTCGTCGGGGACGCGCTTGTGGTCACTTCCCTGCTTGGCAGCCTTGTACGAGGACATGCACAGGTCATCGGATATGACGTGGGCCAGAATCTCCCCCGGTCCGATCTTTGGGAGCTCGAATTCCTCCAGCCGGAGATCTTTTTTTCCATACATTCGTACGGCTTTAGTTTTCATTTCTTTTCCTCCACCAAATGGTTACGTTTCTCTTTCGCTCATATTACCATGAGTTGACAGAGCGGGCAATGAGGAGCGGCAATGAGCAAGAAACCGGGAATGCGTTGAGGGTCAGCGGACCTGCAGTACCATCACCTGGTCTGACTCGGTGTGTCGAGCGGACCACTGCCCTGGAATGATCGTTACTGAGATCGTTCCTGAGATCGTTCCATCAGGACCGCTCTCTGGTGAGGAATCCGATGGAGAAGACGATGTATCATCAGGGGAGGGTTCAGCCTCAGTATCTGCCGAAGTTGAGGCCCCCGACCACGCCACCGGAAGATCGGCGATCTGGAGGGTAACCTCTCCACGGGAGGATTGCGGAGCTCTCAGGTTTTGCGCCTGCGGCTGCAGGTTCATCGTCCCCAGTGACTGCAGCCTCCTCGGCACCGGAGCAGTGGTCTCACCGCTATCGGACACGGTCTCATAGTGCAGCACCGCATAGGTAAGAGACGCTTCCCGGAGCCCTTCCACAATCACCAGCCCTTCATCCGAGACGAAGCGGTACACTCCCGACCGGGAAACTTCAAGCTCCCACTGACCGGTGAGCTCAGAGCTGCGAAACAACTGAAGCGAGGCATCCCGCGTGGTGTCCAACTCGACCCCACCGAGGTGCACAAGAACCGCAAGCAGCAGGGCTGAAACCGCGTTCATCGCGCCTCCGGTTACCCGGCGAGCCGCTTCACTACTTGGAGGAGCTTGTCGGAGTTGAACGGCTTTACGATCCAGCCGGTTGCTCCCGCCTCTTTTCCGGCGTTCATCTTCTCACTTTGCGACTCCGTGGTGAGGACCACGATGGGCGTAAACTTGTAGTCGTCGGTTGCGCGAATCTTGGCGGTAAGCTCAATACCATCCATGTTGGGCATGTTGACGTCGGTTACTACTAAATGAAACGGGGAGCCGTCCAGCTTGGTAAGCGCGTCGCTGCCATCCACCGCCTGCACGATCTCGTACCCGGCCTGGTCCAAAACGTAGGAAACGCTCTGACGAACAGCTGCTGAATCATCTACCACGAGAATGCGTTTTGCCATACGGAAACCTCTCAAACTACTATGGAACGAAGTGGCATTCTTTGCAAGGAATCACAAAAAGAAACGCCCCCAACGCGGCGTCAATATTGCCGGCATTGGGGGCATCGGAAGCGGTGAGCCGCTGCACCTGTGCAACGACTCCCGCGTATCCTCGTACCCTGGGCTGATCAGTCGTAGAGCAACTGTGCGATGTCGGACTCATCCATGTTATCGGCGTTGTAGAATACCGCACCGGTATCAACATCCGAAACGGACTCACCGTTGGCAGCTTGTACCGCAAGCTCAACCGCCAGATACCCGATCTGATAGGGGTTCTGCGAGATCGAACCGAGGAAGTAACCCTCACGAACCGCGTTTTTCTGCGCTTCTCCGGCATCAAACCCGATGACCTGGAGACCCTCGTAGTCGGACGCAAGCTGGGCGCCGTCGTTGGTGGCAGCCAGGATCGCTACGGCACTTCCTTCATTGGACGCGAAGATTCCAAGAATGTTGTCGTCCTCAACCCGGTTGAAGACCGCGTTGGCAGCGGCCACAACATCCTGGGTTCGCGGCGAGGAGGGCACGACCATGTCCAAAATGACGGACGGGTCGCTTGCCTCGGGACCTTCCACGTATGCGGGGTTTCCCTCGACGAGGATGTCATCCTCGGAGAGGCCCGCTTCGCTTTGCAGGAGTTCTACCATGCGATCGCGGAATCCGAATCCCCGGCGCGTCACCGACTCGCTGGTGGCGTCCTGGCTCAGCACGACGATCGTCACCGGGTCAGACGACGAGGCATCAGCTACCGCATCCTCAATCTCTGCAAACATTTCGTCCGCGGCAATCGCGGCGGCGGCGGCGTTATCAGTCGATGCGTTGGCATAGATGGCCCCTTCCGGCGCATCCGGCACACCGGAGTCGAATCCGATGATCGGAATATCGCGGCGAACAGCCTCTTCCAACTGGTCCATTACCGCGCTGGTGTCCAGTGCGGCAAGAGCAACAGCCGACGGCGCCTTGGCCATCGCGTTCTGGAGCATCTGCACCTGATCCTGGATATCCGCCTCGGATGCGGGACCTTCAAAGGTGATCTCTACACCATACTCCGCAGCAGCATCGTCAGATCCGGCTTTTACCGTCTGCCAGAACTGGTGCTGAAGCCCTTTCGAAATGACCGGGATATACATCTCTCCACCGTCTTCGGCTTGTCCCGAAGCAAAGAGAGGAAGTCCGGCGGCAACCATCAACACGACAGTCAACGCAACTACGAGACCTTTTGATATCTTCATATCAACCTCCTAAAATTTTCTCTGGGAACGACGTTCCCAGTTTTATTGCTTTTTCAGCCCTTCATGGAATGAGCGCTCCGACTCTCGCTCTTCCCGGGCGATCCGTGCTTGCTCCGCTTTTTCTTCCGCCTTCATACGGCGGTAGGTCTGCTTAATCTCCGCCTGGAGCTTCTTGGCCTCATCGTCCTTCCCTGCGGCTTTGAGCTCGCGAACCTTGGCAACCATGTCGACCCGATATTGATCCGCCGGAGTCACAACCTTCACTTCAGAAGCCTTTTTCGTTCGGTACATGTCCAGCAGAACCGCCCCGATCACTACCACACCGGTGAAGAACGTCTGATAGTGGGATTGCAGGTCCATAGATGGGAGCCCCAC
This sequence comes from uncultured Spirochaeta sp., assembly GCA_964575075.1. Lineage (GTDB taxonomy): Bacteria > Spirochaetota > Spirochaetia > DSM-27196 > Alkalispirochaetaceae > Alkalispirochaeta. Next base: position 5,762 of record CAZNRF010000110.1, read on the forward strand.
GCTCAGGACCGACATGATAAACACACCGATCAAGGTACCGAACACGCTTCCCACACCACCGGCAAGGGAGGTACCTCCGATAACCGCGCCGGCGATGGCGAAGAGCTCGAAGCCCTGTCCCGCGGCGGGAAGGACGGTGGTATACACCGCAGCGTAGGAAATACCGCCGATACCGGCGTACGTTCCTGCCACGACGTAGGCAGACATCTCCCACCGACGAACGTTCACCCCCGAGAGGCGGGCAGCCTCTTTGTTGCTGCCAATGGCGTAGATATAGCGCCCCATCTTGGTGTAGTTGAGGACGACATGCGATAGCACGACGATTCCCAATAACAGGAAGGCCCCCGTGGGAATGGTAAAACCCTCTGGACTAATGTACTTGAATAGATCTTTGTACCATCCATCGGCACCGGCGCGGGTAGGAAATGTGGCGCTGCGTACGTTGGACACGATAGACCCAACGCCCATCGTGATCATCATCGTTCCCAAGGTGACGATAAACGGCGGCATTCCCACACGAGCCACCATAAATCCGTTGAAGAACCCAAAGGCGATTCCCACCAGAATAATGAGTACGAGGCTCGCCACCAACGACCATCCCCACGTTTTGTACGCAGTTCCGCCGATGATCGCGGCCGCCATCATCACCGTCCCGACCGAGAGATCAATCCCACCGGTAATAATGACAAAAGTCACGCCTACCGAGATAAAGCCGATGTAGTACGCTGCATCGATAATATTCACGAGGGTCGGGTAGGAGAAAAAATTCCGGCCAAAAACACCAAAGAAGACGTACAGGATTACCAGCGCCGCCGGTGCCAGGAGCGTCTTGAGCCCCGTATCTTTAAATCGTTCCCAACTGGTCTGTTCTTTTATAGTTGCCATTCTCTATTTAACTCCGCGCTAAAGTTTCTTGAGTTCGCATAGTTGCGTAGTGCATGATTTTCTCTTGGCTGGCTTCGGCGATATCCAACTCACCGGTAACACGACCTTCGCACATCACGACGATGCGGTCGCTCATGCGCAGCACCTCCGGAAGTTCCGAGGAGATCATGATAATCGACTTGCCACGGGCGGCGAGCTCATTCATCAGGGAGTAGATCTCGCTCTTCGCGCCTACGTCGATTCCCCGGGTGGGCTCGTCAAAAATGAGGATATCGCTGTTGCGAATCAGCCACTTCGCAAGAACCACCTTCTGCTGGTTACCACCCGATAGGTTCCGCACCAGTTGGTCGATCGTGGGGGTCTTGATATTGAGCCGATTCACGTATTCGTGAGTTTTGCTCCTGACGGAGCCATAGTTTACAAACGGCCCCGCCTGAAAGTCCTCGTAGGTGGCGAGGACCATGTTGTCTTTCACCGTAAGGCCCAGAGCGAGCCCGAAGCGCTTGCGATCTTCCGAAAGGTAGCCAATACCATGGGCAACCGCATCCTGGGGCGAGCGAATATCCACCACGCGTCCGTTAATCCGAACCAGCCCCGACTGCACCTCATCGGCGCCAAAAATCGCCCGGGCGGTCTCCGTGCGGCCCGCTCCCATCAGTCCGGCGAATCCGAGGATCTCGCCGCGGCGCAACTCAAAACTGACGTTCTGAACCATTTTACCGGCGTTGAGGTTTTTCACCTCCAACACCACCTCGGCATCAGCGTCAACGGAGCTGGCGTCCTTGGGATCCTCGTAGATCACGCGACCCACCATCATACTGATCAGGTCATCTTTCGTGATGTCGGCGGTCTTCTCCGTGCCTACCATCTCACCGTCCCGCATCACACTGACACGATCGGCGATCTGGTGAATCTCATCCAGTCGGTGGGAGATATGGATCATCGCCACACCCTGGGAGCGGAGATCCCGCATAATCTTGAAGAGCTCGTCGATCTCCGCATCCGTAAGCGCGGCGGTGGGCTCATCAAGAATGAGAATCCTCAAGTCATGGGAAACCGCTTTGGCGATCTCCACCATCTGCTGTTTGCCGACGGTAAGCCGCCCCAACACCTCGGTAGCATCGATATTCATGTTCAACCGCTCGAACAGTTCCTGAGCGCGCTGATTCTGCTCCCGCTGATTGAGGAACAGCTTTCCCGGACGCATCGATTCCCGCCCGATAAAGACGTTTTGCGCAACCGTAAGCTGATCCATCATGTTGAGTTCTTGGTGAATGATCCCGATGCCCATCTCCAGCGCATGCTTTGGGTCCCGGGGATTAAACAGATGATCCAAATATCGAATCTCACCAGTATCCTTTTCATGGATTCCGGTGAGTATTTTCATCATCGTCGACTTGCCGGCGCCGTTTTCTCCGACCAGGGCGTGGATTTCACCCGGTTCTAACGCAAGATCCACATCCTTCAGGGCGTGGACACCGGGAAAGCGCTTACTAATCGACTTCAGTTCCAGAAGTGGCACGCTTCGCGACTCCTTCATTCAGTGTTGCGTTATCGTCCACCGGTTTCAGAAGCCTGTAAATCGAAATTCTTTTTGTGTTGGTAGAAAATTTTCCGCCGAAGCTACCGCACCAGGGGAAAAATCAACCGTTGTACATCTTCGTCGTACATATTGGTAGCTCGTACCACGACGCTTCCCGTATCCAGACGCTCCGCCACGGCCGCACCACGGATGTACTCCGCAAGGGTTTCCAAAGAGAGATAGCCCATGTTGAACGGCTTTTGGACCACCAGCGCCTGGATCACGCCTTGTTCCAGAAAACTCACCTCATCGGTGGAGGCGTCAAAGCCGACTACCCGTACGATGCCCTCGAGTCCGAGGTCCGCGATCGCCCGGCTGACCCCCACCGTGGATGTCTCGTTCAGCGCGATGATTCCGTCCACACCGATTTCGGGGCTCACCAGGCGTTCCACGATCTCCCGGGCCCGATCCTCATCGTTCATCGCGTAGTCCGGGCCAAGGGTGGCACCGCTGCCGTCGCGGGTATTGAGCGCCTGGCGAACACCATCCTCACGCTCAATCGCGGTGGCGACCCCCGGTACGTGACTCACGATGGCGATGGTGGCGTCAGACCGAACCAGCGTAAGCATCTCTTCACCGGCTCTCCGTCCGGCTTCCACGTTATTGGTGCCGATAAAGGAAATGACTCCGTCGTTATCCACATCTGAGTCTACGGTGACCACGGGAATTCCTGCCTGGATCGCCTCCTGGACGGGGGCGCTCAGCCGATCGTAATCACTCGCTGCCAGGACGATGCCGTCGGGAGCGCTATCAATCACTCCCTGCATGATGGCGATCTGATCGTCAACTTGCTGCTCCAGCCATGGCCCTACCACCGTAATTTCCACAAGATGCTCCCGCGCCGCAACCTCAATACCCTGCCGAACCACCTGCCAAAACTCCATTTGCGGGCTGGTGGCTTTGAGAATCACGTATATTTCCAACGGTTCTTCATCGCCGTAGTCGCTGCGCAGACCAACAATTGCACCAACCGCCAGAATCGCGGCCACCAACAAAACCAGCGGAATCCACAGTCGCCGTGTCACACGGCACCTCCCCGGGGAATGGTTATGCGAACCGTTGTGCCGATCGCGGCGTCACTCTCAAAGGTGAGCCCATAGCGATCCCCGAAGGTGAGCGCAAGACGCTGATGAACGTTCTTGAGCCCCACCCCGCCGGTGGGTTCGATCTCCTGCCGACGCAACCGCTCCAGAAGGGTGCCCTCGATGCCCGGTCCGTTGTCGGATACCTCAGCCACGACATCGTCCCCGTCAGCCCACGCAGAAACCGTGACTGTTCCTCCACCACGGCGATTCTTGATGCCGTGGTAGATCGCGTTCTCCACGATCGGCTGTAACGTAAGCCGGGGGAGACGGCACCCGCGAACGGAGGGATCGGCATCAATGGTGAAGTGGAGACGATCACGATAGCGCATCTGCTGAATAGTAAGATAGCTATGAAGGTGTTCCAGTTCGGTAGATAACGCTACCATGGCGTCTCCACTGCCGATACTCAACCGAAGGAGACGAGCGAGATTGGTGGTCATATCGATAACCTCATCCATACGTCCGCCTTCCGCCATCCACACGATCGAGTCCAAGGTATTGTAGAGAAAGTGCGGGGCGATCTGGTGCTGGAGCGCCTTGATTTCAGTACGCCGCTTCTCTTCCTGTTCCTGCTCGTTCCGCGCCATGAGGTCTCGTACCGTGGCGACCATGATCGCGAA
>CAZNRF010000111.1:0-9729 GCA_964575075.1 uncultured Spirochaeta sp.
TCCACGAGCTTGCCACGCGCCTCCGGTCCAGCGCGGTCCCGTGGCAGCTCTCAGACCGGGAGCGATCGATCGTGTTGGCGAGGTGGCTCCGCCATAGCGTGCGGCACGCCGGCGCGATCCTCGAGCGGGAGCGCCCCCGGAAATAGACCGCGCCTGCGTTACCGAGGGGCGCCCCGCCGCCCTCGGCTGCGGCTGCGGCTGCGGGGGCGGTCTTTGTTGTACAGTCCCCACAACGTGCTCCGTGCGGCAAGGATGCGATCCCAGTCGGTGAACTCGCCGCGCTCCACCGATGCCTGGGTAGCGGCCACATCCTCGGCGAACAGCTGCCGGCCCCGCCGGGAGAAGACCGCGCTGATTCGGTCCCGCACCGCCGGGGGCTCGCCCACCGCGGAGAGCACTAATGTCTCTCGAGACAGACGGGGAAGATCGCGCTTGAGCTGGGAGAGAAACACATCTTCCAGGAGATCCGCCAGCACGCCTCGCTTGATTTGTTGCTCCCACACCTCCCGGAGCCGGGTGCCCCGGGGTTCGATATAGAACCGTTGCACCACGTCCACGGTGGCGGCCGGCGGGCGCCGTCCCGGCTGTTGCGCGCGCTGCGCCAGGTCCGCCACTATGTGCTCGGCGGCGGCGGCCACTGCGTTTCCCGGGAGAAGGATCGCCGCGCCGCCGGGGGCGGAGGGAGCTCGGCGCAGGCCATGCTCTGAGATCTGCTCCCACCGGAGATCACCAAACGCCCGCCGGAGCTGTTGCTGCTGCGCCGGAGAGAGCCACGCAGACAGCACCGCCAGTGCCTGGTAGGCCGCGCCGCTGCGATAGGCCGAATCCGCAAGGCTCCGGAGGGGTGCACCCTGTGACCTGATCAACTCCTGCACCGTCCTGAGTGCCGGGCGAGCTCGTCGCGCTTCAGGCGTGCGCGGCACCGTCTGCAGCAGCCGCAACATCCCATAACCCGTGAGTTCGAGATCAAGAATTCTCTGGAGGGCAGAGAGCCGGGATTGCCCTCCGCCGCCGGCGCCGCTTTCACTCCCCGCCAGGACGGTGAGGATTCCCCGGAAGGAGCGTACCGGCCAGTAGGTGCGGGCCGCGATGGATTCGAGGCGCATCATGCCGCGGCCACCGGGAATGGCGCTCGGCTCCTGACGACGAACGGTGACGGTCGCCTGAGGGTCGAGACCGATGAGGAGATCCCGCAGACGCTGAATGCCCGCAGCCACCATCCGCGAGGGTTGGCCGGCAGAGCCGGTGCCGGCGGCGTTGGTGGGGCTGGGGTGGCTGGTCTCTACCACCAGCCAGGAGAGCGCGGTTTCTCCGGTGTATGGAGGGGTCTCCAGGCGCACGACCCACGTGGGAGTGTCCGCGGCGATCGAAAGCGCTTCACTGCTGTCGACCCGCCGTGGCCGTTGCCCTCCCGACGAGCCCTGCGGAACGCCCCAGCCGGCGGCCAACAGTATCCACAAGATGGTGCGGTCCGCGATCCATTGCCCGGCCGCCGCGGGAAGCAGGGCCAAAAGATGGGTGCCGTCGGCAGCTACCTGCGTTTCCACACCGGCGGCGCGTATTATATGCGCCACGAGGCGTGCGAATCCTCCTGTTGGGGCGGTAACCGGGACCACCGGATCATCTTCGGTGCCGATCAGCGCGACGGTGAGGTTCTTGGTCTCCGGTGAGGTCTCATCGGCGACGGCTGCGGAGTCGGCGACGAGTCCCGGAAGGAGAGCCCCCGATAGGAGCAGATCATACACACGCCCCGGCGAGAGCGTCGGAGGAAGCTGTGATACACGCATGGCAACTCCCGTGTAGAATAGCGAGGGAGTCCGATGAATTACTACCATCTACGTACCAACCCGGGTTTGGAATCGATTCTCGCCGCCGAGGTGCGGGCGCTCCTGGCGGACACGCCACGGTCGGCGACGGAGGTCACGCCACGCCCGGCCGGCCGGTCCGGCTGGACCGCGGTGGGCTCGGGGAGCCCGGCGACCGCTGTGAGCGAGGTGGGCTCGGGGAGCCTGGGGAGCCCGGCGCATGCGGAGATACCGGCGCGCGTTGTTGACCCGGCGCACCTGTTTGCCCGTCTGCGCACCGCCTACGAGGTGATCCGGGTTACCTACATGGGTACCCTGCAGGAACTCGTCGACCCCGGGGAGGAAACCGTGCTGGCCGCGCTCCGCGCGGCGGTGCGTGAGGCGATGCTGCCGGAGATCGGCCCGGGAATGACGTTCGCCGCCCGGTGCCTGCGCCACGGTACACACGCGGTGCAGAGCCCCACCATCGAGCGCGAAGCGGGGACGATCATCGGCCGGCGCACCGGCGCCGCGGTGAATCTCACCGCCCCGGATGTAACCGTCCGCGTGGATATTTCGGACACACTCCTCGTGATCGGAGAAGTGGTCGGGGCCCCCGCCCTGGACCGCCGGTTCGAATGGATATACCGGCCGCGCATTACCTTGAGCCCGGTGGTAGCCGCCGCCGCGCTGTACCTGGCGGATATGGTTGACCCGGAGCACCCGGTGATCCACGGCGTGGCACGGCGGCGGGGTCCGGCAGGAGCGCTCCTGGATCCATTCTGTGGCTCCGGTACGATCGCGATTGAGGCGGCATCGTGGTCCGCTTCTCCGCCGGTGCCGATGTACGCCTCCGACCTGTCGCCGGAAGCGGTGGCGGGGACGAGGGCCAACGCGGCGTGTAATGGGTTCGCCCGCCGGATCATCTCCCGCCGGGCGGATGCTACCCAGCTGGCTCGCTACTACCGAGACCGTGGTATTACCGCGATCGTGTGCAATCCACCCTTTGGCGTTCGTCTCGGCAAGCGGATCAACTTCGACGAGTTCTATGGGGCGGTACTCGCGGAGGCGGCGGAGGTGCTCCCGGTTGGAGGGCGGCTGGTGCTCCTGAGTTCTCGCCGGCGGGGACGACTCAATGTGGTGATTGCACGCTCAGCGGCATGGCGGCTGATGGGCGTCCATCTCATCGAAATCGGCGGGGTGTTCCCGGGCATCTTCGTGCTGGAGCGCAGATAGGGTTCCCCAGCGGCACGTCGGATCAGCAAAAACTGAAGCGAAGACGCGTTGACCGGCACCGGCACCGTCGCTATCGTGGAGGTATGACACCACGCGAGGAGTTTCTCAGCGAACTTCGACAACGAACAACCGATCACCTGGAGGCACTGGCCGCGGAGAGCGCCGAGACGTTTGGCCGGCACATCGGCCTTCCTGAGGTAGGAGGTGCGATCTACCACCGACTGGTGGAACAGTTCAATATGGACGGCGCCCAGGAGATCTCCGGAGCGCTCATCGATCTATTCGCCGGTGAGCTGGATGAAGGAACCGTAACGCTCTCGGACCGGGAGTTTCGAGGGCTTCGTACCGTTATGGAAGAGTTTGACCGCGATCTACCGGAGGCGCCTCGACAATCGCTGCGGGACCTCATCACCGCGCTGTCCCGTGCCGATAAAGGGGGGACATGAACGAGGCAGCAGTTTTTTTTCTCCCCCATGATGTCAACAGTCTGCTGGACGGTGTGAGCTCGGAGCGCATCGATGAGGATCTGAACCAGTATCTCTCCGATCTGGCTCCCCGGCTCATCGCCGAGCGCCAAGAGCACCGCCACTTTGGTCCGTACTGGTGGTGGATCAAACCGATGCTCAAAAGCGTCCCCGGCACGCGTCGCGGCTGGGTTCGCGGCGGGTATCAGGACCGCACCTTTCTCGCACAGCTCGCCGGCCGGAGGGATGATCCTGACGACGCGGTTGCGCCACTCGGCTCCATAGCTCAGGCCGATCCGGCCGCCGATACGGAACAGAACCGGCGCATAGCGTGGCTGGGCTTGCGGTATTACGAGGCCGAACTGGTAGACGACATTCCCGCCGAATTCCATATCGTGGAAACGGCGGGTCACCACGTGTTTGCCTACCAACTCTACGATGCCGATGCCAGTCGCCAGATGGACCTGTTTGCGGGGGAAGAGGAACCCTCGGCAGAGGTTCAGCAGCTCCTCCGTGATCCGGTGCGGTTTTCGGGTACGGCATGGCTCCGGCGAGCGGATGAGCTCGACGCCCGGGGAAAACCGTGGCGGGCAGCGGCGGCGCTCCGACGATCGATCGGCCGCTCCATCGATCCCACCGATCGCTCCCGAGCGTGGCTCCGTCTTGGGCAACTCTTTCAGGAACGGAACCACGTGCACAAAGCGATTTTCTGCTATCGCAACGCCTTTGAACGCGATCAAGAGGGTTGGGTGCAGGGGCTCATGGCCGACGCCTGGGAGCAGGCCGGCGAACCCCACGAGGCGCTCCGCTGCTATCGCCGCGCCCTGGAGGCGATGCCGGGCAATCCGGAGTATCAGGCCGGCATGGCCCGAGCGGAACACGCGATTCGCCGGGAGGGTCGCCAAGCTGCGGGGTATACCCTGCTTCAGGAACGGTTGGCTCGCTAGGAGGAGTACCCCCACAGCGACGGGGGGTAGGTGCCCTCCGCCGCGAGCTCTTTCAGGCGCGCCACAACCGCCGGGCGATCCTCACGATAGGTCACCCCGAACCACTCCGAATCACTGCGCAGTACTTTCATCCGCGCCTCGCCGCGCTCCTTCAGGATGTTCATGGCGTACGGGATATAGAACTCGCTCTTGGGCTGGTCCCCGAACTCCTGCAGAAACTGGGCAAAGCGCTCCTGCAGCTGTTGCATCGCTCGCGGGGTAAAGCCGAACAGATTCATGCTGGTGGGCTCATCCCCGGAGAACCACTCCCGCACCTCGCCATCACGATCACCGCCGTCTACGAGGCTGGCAACCTTTCCGTCCCGCGCTTCCAATTTGGTATGTTCCTCAATCGACTCCAGCCACCCTTCTCCGTCGTGACTCACGATTCCCCGGGAGACGGTACCGTTCTCACTGAGCGTTCGATCCAGACGATACCCCACCATACCGTAATCCGTACCGTCCTGCGGGAGAGACTGCAAATAGTCGCCGATCGTCTTCAGCGCGCTGCGCCCGTAGAAATCATCACCGTTGATCACGGCAAAGGGCGCATCGATAACCTCTCGCGCGGCCAGTACCGCATGCGCCGTACCCCAAGGCTTGGTACGCTCCTCCGGCACCGCAAAGCCCGCGGGCACATCGCTCAGTTCCTGGTGAACGTAGTCAACGGCGAGCTTGCCCTCAAACTTGCCGGCAAAGAACTCCCGCACATCCGCCTCGATCTCCTTGCGAACCACAAAAACAGCGCGGTTATATCCCGCCTGAATCGCGTCATAGATCGAGTAATCGATAATCGCCTCGCCATCGGGGCCCACCGGGTCAATCTGTTTTACGCCGCCGTACCGGCTTCCCATGCCGGCGGCAAGTACTAAGAGTGTCGGTTTCATGGCGTAAGAGAGTAGCGACCGCGCGGAAGCCTGTCACCCCCAGGGCAGGCCCCGGTCGCAGTCGGGCCGCAGTCGGGCCGCAGTCGGGCCGCAGTCGGGCCGCGGCCGGGCCGCGGCCGGTCTCCACCACCGACTTTGCATAGAATTGTGCAAACCTTTTTGTTTGCCCGGGCAACACAAATTGTTTGCACAATTCTACGGGGTGAGCCGCGCGCTTCACGGCACCACACAGCATCGCCGCACACCCACCCACACACCCACCCACGCACGCACCCTCGCACGCATGCCTATCACCCCATGGGCCGTTGCCGTCTTGCGGCGTCCCCCGGTATGCTCACCCGTGGAGGTACCGATGCCCACGTTCAAGAACCTGACGGCAACCACAGCCTACACGGCCCTGAAACAGACGAAACCCTTTGACGTAACGAACCTTACGACCGCCCGAATTGCTGCGATGCAAATCCCCATCGCCGCCGGTCTTACCTACTCCTACGCCGCCACACCCGTAGATGATACGGTGATCGACACACTGGCGAACCTCGCCGATGAGCAGGAGTTGATCGAAAAGTACCGACTCATCGCCGAAGGCGAGGTGATGAACACCGGAGAAAACCGGATGGTGCTCCACCACCTTCTACGCGGCCAACTCGGTGCAGACGTACTCTACGAGGGCCGCAATCAGCGCCAGTTCTACCAGGAACAACAGCAGCGCCTGGCCGCCTTCGCCGATGCGGTACGTTCCGGGTCAGAGACGGCTCCCTCGGGAAAACGATACGACACGGTGGTGCAGATCGGCATCGGAGGCTCCGATTTGGGGCCGCGGGCGTTGTATCTGGCCCTGGAGCAATGGGCCCGAGCGCAGGGGATCACTCCGCGGATTCAGGCGCGCTTTATCTCAAACGTAGACCCCGACGACGCGGCGGGGGTATTGGATGATATCGACTTCGAGTCAACCCTGTTCGTGCTGGTAAGCAAGAGCGGCACCACCCAAGAAACGCTTACCAACGAGCAGTTTGTACAGCAGCTGGGAAGCCGCCGGGCCCCCGGGATCGATCTTCTCAAGCAGACGGTGGCGGTCACGTCGCAGACGAGTCCCATGGCCACCAGTGGGTCCTACCGGGAGGCGTTCTTTATCGATGATTTCATCGGTGGGCGGTATTCCGCCACCAGCGCCGTGGGCGGGGTGGTGCTGTCGGTAGCGTTCGGTCCAGACGTCTTTCAGCAGATTCTCGATGGCGCCCACGCCGCGGACCGCTCGGCGCTGGAGCCAAAACTGACCGCCAATGCAACGCTCATGGATGCGATGATCGGACTGTACGAGCGCAATGTGCTCAAGATGCCGGCCACCGCGGTCCTGCCGTACAGCCAAGCGCTGAGTCGCTTTCCTGCCCACCTACAGCAGCTGGACATGGAATCCAACGGCAAGAGCGTCAACCGCCAGGGTAAACCGATCGATTACGCCACCGGTCCGGTAGTCTTCGGAGAACCCGGCACCAACGGGCAGCACAGCTTCTATCAGCTCCTGCACCAGGGCACGGACATCGTACCGCTGCAGTTCGTGGGGTTTCTGGCGTCGCAACGCGGCGAGGACACCGAGTTCGACGGGTCCACCAGTCAGACCAAGCTCAACGCCAATCTTGCGGCTCAGGTAGTGGCGTTTGCGATGGGACATTCCGATGGTGATCCCAACAAGAACTTCGACGGCGGACGACCCTCCAGCCTCATCGTGGGAAAACGGCTCACTCCCGAGGCGCTGGGCGCGCTTCTGGCACACTTTGAGAACAAAGTGATGTTCCAAGGGCTGGCCTGGAATATTAACAGCTTCGATCAGGAAGGCGTACAGCTGGGTAAAGTCCTGACCAAAGAGGTGCTCGCGGGTGCTCCCGGGGCGGAACTGGCAGCCTATGCAACCCTTCTGGGGGTGGAGTAAAAAATTCACAAAAGTGTTTGACTTTCCCCTGCGGTGTCACGAGACTATAGGTATAGCAACCGTCGATTGGCGGCGGTTGGGGAGGTAAGTGACGATGAGTGAAGTACCCCCGGACAATCAGGGCTGATCGGAGTGGTTAGACGCCGGTCAGCAGGTCAGACGCTACATACCCAGCCGCGTTGCGGTGAAGATAGTTGATTCCAGGGAGACACGTTGATGCGTGTCTGTCACCTCGGAACTTCAAACGGCCGGTAGTGAGTACCGGCCTTTTTTTGTATAATCCCGTATGAACTACTACATCGTAATTGGCGCTTCCCGTGGCGTGGGAGCGGCAATCGTTGAACAGGTACTTGCACCGGATGCGGTGGTCGTCGCGGTGTCCCGATCCCGGTCGGACGAGCTGCTCTCACTGGCTCGCACTCGAAGCAGCACCTTACACTGGCTCACCCAGGACCTCTCAGATCCCGCATCCGCAGATTCACTTATGAAGGAGATCGCCGGTATCTTCCCCGGTGCCGAGGTCCTCGGTGCATCGGACCGTATCGCCCTCTTTCTCTCCGCTGCCCAACTCCAACCGATCGGGGTTGCAGGAACCCTTGCCTCCGGCGAAGTAGACGGCGCGGTTCGCCTCAATCTTGCCACTCCGATAACGGTGACGCAGCAGTTTCTCCACCGTTTCGGCGCTGCGCACTGTCCGGTGCGGGGGGTACTGCTTTCCTCCGGCGCCTCCCAACGGACAATGCCGGGTCTCTCCGTGTACGGCGCCACAAAAGCAGGTGTCAACGCGTTTGTACGATCCGCTCAGGTTGAAATCAACGGCGCACCGGAGCGATTTCAGGATGTCAAACTATATGCTGTCTCTCCCGGGAAAGTAGACACGGCGATGCAGGACACGCTCCGTGCAACCGATACCGCTGCGCTACCGGAGCGGGAAGTATACCAACGCTGGAAGGATGAGGGGACCCTCTCCCACCCTGCGGAGGCGGCTCAAAAACTGATCGGCGTCCTCACCCGCCCGGATATCGAGCCGGGGAGCTACGTACACATGAGCGATCTGTAACGACGAGCCCCCACTACACCAGCTTGCGGGGGATATGCTCCTGGCAGCTGCGACTGAATGGAGAGCCACTCTCCCTCCGTACTAACGCCGGTATCCGGCGGCAGGAGCCGCCGCGAAGCGCCTCGGTACGTTCGAGGATCTTTCGATTATCATCGCCAACCCCGAGAACAAATATGTGGTAATCCATTCAGGTTTCCTTGGGATAGCCTGCAGCATCCCAGGCGGCTTTGCCGCCGGAAAACTCATACACGTGGGTGTACCCCAACTTCTCAAGCTTTTCGGCGGCGATGACGCTGGCGCGGCACTCCTCGTCATGGCAGTACGTCACGATCTCATCGTCCGGGGCAAACCGCTCCCGAGCGATCTTGCCGATCTTGTTGAAGTGAATGTTTATTGCTCCTGGGAGGTGCCATTTCTCGTACTCCCGGGGCAACAGCGTTTCCACCAGGTGAAACTCATCACCACCGTCGATCTTGGCTTTCAGGGTTTCGATATCAATCGTCTCAGGCATACGACTCTCCGTGTGTAGTTCTCGAGCGCCGCATCAGCAGTCGCAGAAGCGCACCGGCTGATGCGTACTTTCCAGCACATCCCGCCAGAGGCTTCCCTCGGGATCTACTTTCTTGCGTTCCGACACCGCGTCTTCCATTGGGATATGGACAAAATGGTCATTTACCAGGCCCACGATCGCCTCGGTCTTACCGGCCATGGCAGCGTGAACGGCAGCATTCCCAAGCCGGGAACAGTACACGCTATCTGTCGGCACCGCCACCGCGCTGCGGATAATGTAGCTGGGATCGATGTACTTCAAGGTGAAGGGAATCTCCCTCCGTTCCAGGTGTTCAGAGATCGCCTTCTTCAGAAACACACCGATATCGCCAAGTTTTCGATTCCCACTGGCATCGGTCTGTTCGTTTTGCGGCAATAGCTCCTGTCCCGCCCCCTCGGCGATGATAATCACCGCGTGTTGGCGCTGCTCCAGACGTTGCTCCAGGAGCCGAAACAGCCCCTTCTCTCCTTCCAGTTCGAAGGGCACTTCCGGAATGAGCACAAAGTTGGAATCATGACTCGCCAGTGCAGTGTGCGCCGCGATAAAACCACTCTCCCGGCCCATCAGCTTTACCAATCCGATACCGTTAACCGCTGACTTAGCCTCGGTATGCGCCGCCGCCACCACCCGGGCGGCCTCGGAAACGGCGGTCTCAAACCCAAAGGATCGCTCGATAAAGCTGAAATCGTTATCAATTGTCTTGGGTATCCCGATTACCGATATCTTCAGTCCCCGTTTCTTGATCTCCCGGGCGATCGCCAATGCACCTTTCTGGGTACCGTCGCCACCAATGGTGAACAAGATATTGAGGTTAAGCCGCTCAATCGCATCG
>CAZNRF010000112.1:0-9257 GCA_964575075.1 uncultured Spirochaeta sp.
CCCTCTTCCTCGAGTCGGTCCACGTCGGCCTCTCCAAAGTTCTCCGCCACCAGCTCCTCACCCGCTGCTAACAGGTCCGCAGCGTCCGCGCCGGTGGGGGATAGCTCGAAGTGGTCTCCCCGGCGGAGCTGAAGCGTGGCGATTCGGTTGAGGCTTCGGGCGTTGACCCACCGCTCGGTGGCATCTTCCACCCGACGCAGGGTAGCCTCAGCGGTAAACGCGCCGACCGTTCGGGCGAGCTGCGCGGCGGGCCGCGCATGAAGACCGTGAGCAGTCCGCACCGGAAACACCCGGCAGGCATCCCCGGCCGGCGCCGTCTGCGCCGTCTGCCCCCCACCTTCCGCCCCCCCGGGCACCGCAGCTGACGCGACAGAACCGCTTAATTGTTCTTCCTTGCGCGCCAGCGACGACTGAGCCTCGGAGATGACCATGTCTATGTCCGCGTTCAGCGCAATCTGAACGGCGGCAGACACCGATCCTTCAACCAGAGGCGCAGGAACCAGGCGTACGGGTCCCTGGAGGCTTCCTTCGAGAAATTCCAACGCCGTTTCCGCACTGAGGATGGCGCTCCCGAGATCCATAAGGACCACCGTACCCGCAGGATTATCTACCGTTTGGATCGCTTCCATGATATCCATGGCGTCGGTGCCGAGCTCCCCGTGATCATCACCGGTGCCACCGGCATGGGCGATGGGAATTTCGGTATCACCAACACCGGCTACCAACTCCGCGACGCCCGCCGCAAGGGCGCGGCTATGAGACACTACTACCAGTCCAACCATCGTTCTATCTAACCTCTTGTCTGTTCATACTATAAAAAAAGGAACCGGTGAACGGATCCACCGGTTCCTGCACATGGCGAGACCGTGCACAGCAGGACTATGCCAAAGTGTCTCGGGCAGCTGCAAGCATCAGCACCACGGAGGTAGCCCCCGGATCCTGGTGGTCCTTACTTCGCTCTCCCAGATAACTGGCACGACCTTTGCGGGCCACCAGCGGAATGGTGGAGTCCCGGCCCTCTTCCGCAGCGGTTACGGCGGCGTCCAGCAACTCTTTGGTGGACCCCCCGGCGGCGTGGCGCTCCTTCAAGGCAGCAAGCGCCGGCTCCCAGGCGTCAATCATCGTTTTATCTCCGACTTCCGCCTTTCCCCGCTGCTTGATTCCATTAATGCCCTCTTCAAAGAGCGCCTCGATCCCGTCGGCATCCAACTCAGACTGCCCGGTGGCTTTTACGGCGGCTTTGAGGAAGAACGTACCAAAGAGCGGGCCCGAGGCCCCTCCTACGGTCTTGATAAGCGTCATCGAGACTGCCTTCAACGCAGCCCCGATATCTTCCGGAGGATTATCGGCCAGGGTCTGCCTGGCGGCAGTAAAACCGCGGGCCATATTGATTCCGTGGTCCGCATCCCCGATCGCTGAATCCAGCTCGGTGAGGTATTCTTTGTTCTCGGCGTAGACCGCCGCCAATTGGTCGATCCACGCCACGATCTGGTCAACAGTTGTCATTCATGCTCCCCAACGCAGTCCCGGCGTCAGCACCGGATCATCCCAGAGCTTCACCATTTCGTCATCTGCTTTGAGCAGGGTAATCGAGAAACCCTGCATCTCCAGAGAGGTGATGTAATTTCCTACCAACCGCCGGGATATGTTGAGCCCCTTGGATTTGGCAACTGTGGCAAACTCGTTGTACAGCAGGTACAGCTCGATCAGCGGCGTGCCGCCCATACCGTTGATCATCACAATGAGATCATCGCCTTTCTGAAATGGTAGATCCGAGATTACCGCATCGCTCATCATTCCCACGATTTCCCGCGCCGTCTTGAGCTTCATCCGTTCTCGCCCCGGTTCGCCGTGAATCCCGATGCCTACCTCGATCTCATCAGCGCCAAGCTCGAAGGTGGGTTTACCTGCCGATGGAACGGTGCAGCTCGTGAGAGCCATGCCCATTGACCGGCCGTGACCATTTATCTTTTTGGCGAGCTCAGCAATTGATTTGAGGTCCATGCCGCGCTCCGCGGCGGCACCGACGATCTTTTCCATTAAGACGGTGGTACCGACACCCCGACGTCCCGCGGTAAAGAGGCTATCCTTGACCGCAACATCGTCATCAACCACCACCGCTTCTACATCGATACCTTCAGCCTGACACAGGTCTGCAGCGGTCTCAAAGTTGAGCACGTCTCCCGTGTAGTTTTTCACGATATGGAGCACGCCCTTTCCACCATTCACTGCCTTTGTGGCCGCTTCCATCTGGTCCGGAGTGGGGCTCGTAAAAACTTCTCCCGGGCATGCAGCATCAAGCATTCCTCGTCCGACAAAGCCACCATGGAGCGGTTCGTGACCGCTTCCACCGCCGGAGACGATACCGACTTTGTTTTTCACCGGCGCATCTTTGCGGGCGATAAAGCGCGGTTCGTATGAAACGGTGATCAGATCTCCGTGAGCCGCTTCCATTCCCTTGAGCGCATCAACAATCACATCATCGGGCGTGTTGATAAGTTTTTTCATCGTGAACCTCCATATACTTCAGTCACGCGGTTTTCCACTCTATTGTAGAGCCACTTTGGACGGCGCGCAATGTTAACTTTACGTTAGTTCGATTGAGAATGACTGTTGTTCACGTTCTCGCCACGCCGGGTATTTCTGCTCTTCCAAATCTGGGAACTTCATGAAATACTACAGGAACACCTATCTGGAGGCGCACTCAACCATGACTATTCTCACACTCAATTGCGGAAGTTCATCCGTTAAGTACCAGTTGTTCGACTGGGATCACAAGGCGGTTCTGGCGACCGGCCAGGTCGAACGGGTAACCCAGGAGGGGTCTCGCATTCTTCACAAGGTTCCCGGTAAGGATGAACACGCGGTAGACCACACCTGCCCGGATCACACCGAGGCGATTAAACTCATTCTGGACACACTGGTCGACGACGAAGTTGGGGCGATATCCGACATATCCGAGGTAAAAGCCGTTGGACATCGAGTTGTTCACGGAGGTGAAAAATTCGCCAAGTCGGTTATCGTCGACGACTCAGTGATCGAGACATTTCGAAGCATTCAGGCTCTGGCTCCGCTCCATAACCCGGCGAACATTCAAGGGATCGAAGCGGCCCGAGCGGTACTCCCGGAGGTCACGCACTGCGCGATTATGGACACCGCATGGCACCAGACGATGCCGGCTCACGCGTTTACCTACGCCCTCCCCTACGCCTGGTACCGTGACCACGGCGTACGGCGATACGGCTTTCATGGCACGTCGTTTTTGTATACCGCCAAACGGGCGGCCGTACTCCTGGGAAAGAACCCCTTCGAGACCAATCTGATTATTGCGCACATCGGCAACGGCGCGAGTATGTGCGCGGTAAAGAACGGTGTCTCTGTGGATACCAGTATGGGTCTTACCCCCCTGGAAGGACTGGTCATGGGAACCCGCAGCGGCGATATCGACCCGGCGATTCCGTTCTACATGATGAATCAGGCGGGCTACGAGCCGGATGATCTGGAACGAACCCTGAACAAAAAGAGTGGCGTCCTCGGTATCACCGAAGATCTGGTGGACCGGCGGGATATCGAGATCGCCGCCGAAAAAGGAAACAAACAGGCTGCGTTGGCGATCGATGTTGAGTCCTATCGAATTCGGAAGTACATCGGTGCCTACGCCGCGGCGGTGGGCGGTGTCGACGCGGTAGTTTTTACCGCCGGAGTGGGCGAACGCGGCCCGCTCATCCGGGAGAAGGCGCTGGAGGGACTTGGCTTTATGGGAATCAAGGTCGATTCCAAAAAGAACGCGCTCTCCCGAACGAAGAACGCTGAAACGGACATCAGCGCCGACGATTCTCCAACCCGTATCTTTGTCATCCCCACCGATGAAGAGTTGGTCATGACGGAGGACACATACGCGCTTCTGAACGGCACCTATGATGTCCACACCAAGTTCACCTACTCCTTTCAAGCACCGGACTACATGAATGTCGAGCGCAACGGGTGTCTTGACGAGGATTTTGCCAAACTGAACGGCCTTGATCAGATCGTGGTATCCGGTGAGCCCGGAGGGACGCCCTCGGAGGAGTGTGAGTGATCCTTACGATCGATGTCGGGAACACAAACATCGCGTTCGGCATCTGGGACCAGGGTCGGTGGGTGAACCACTGGCGGTTGAAGACCGACCCCGAGAGCACCTCCGACGAGTATCTGGTACTGTTTGATAACCTCCTGACGAGCGCCGGTCACGGTCCGGGCTCATACGAACGAATTGTCATCAGCTCGGTGGTACCGGCCCTGACGCCCGCGATCGTAAAGGTGGCCGAGCGCATCGGAGGCACTACGCCCCTGATCGTGCAGCACGAAGTGGAGACGGGTCTTAATCCGGAGAGCGCGATTCCTTCCGAGCTCGGCAGTGATCTCCTGGCAAACGCGGTGGCGGTGTGGCATCGATACCATCGAGCTGCGATTGCGGTGGACTTTGGAACGGCCCTTACCTTCACCGCCGTCTCCGGCAACGGCGAAATCGTGGGCGTGAGTATCGCCCCCGGCCTACGCAGCGCCGTCGCGGCCCTCAGCTCAAACACGGCACAGCTCCCCGGTGTGGACCTGGTTCCCCCGCCCCACGCTTTGGCGCGCACGACCGTCCACTCTATCCAATCCGGCGTGGTGTATGGCTACGTGGGGCTGGTAAAAGAGGTAACCCGCCGGATGGCGGAAGAGATGGACGGTACGCCGGTGATTATCGCCACCGGAGGGCTTGCCGAGACCTTCGCGCCGGTGGCGGAATCGTTTGACGCCGTTGATCAGTGGCTTACGCTGGACGGCCTGCGCCTCATCGCCGAGCTGAACGGGTAGTACCGGCGGCCCTCGCCGAGGGCCGGTTGCAAATGAACCCGGTGGTCAAACGGGCTCGAGTTTCGCACGAGCCCGGGCTGGGAACAAAAAAAAGCGAGTGCAACTTGGTTCTAGGTTGTACGTTGTACACCGCCGGTTGCACTCGCCGTTATCAGAGCATATGTAGCGTCCGGGGCATGTGACACGTTCTCGTGTCGATCCCCATTCCCGACTATGCGCTCTTTGCGGACGCCTCTTCGCGGCGCTTCTGATTGGCCAGCGTCGCTTTTCCCATCTTTGAAATCATCACCTTCTTACCATCGATCTCGTGTTCATACACGAGCTTGACGCCGGTCTGTCCGGTGATCGGGCACTTGCCGCGCCCGGCATTAGGCTGTTCTTCTTTCAGGGGCCTTCCCCGATGTGCCTTGGACATAGCATCTCCTTCTTCGTTATGAGTGGCGCAGTATAGTACGGAGCCCCTCCGAACCTCAAGGTCCGGAGGGATCCTTTCCACTCGATCCTACATCAGTTACCCGGGCGCTGTAACAGGAACTCCACCCGACGATTGCGCCACATCTCCTCCCGATTGGAATGAGGAACTACGGGACGGTCACCGCCGTACGCCTCGATCGTCATCCGATCGCGGTCAACACCCAGGATCATCAACGCCTGCATCACCTCGGTTGCCCGAGCGCGGGACAGAGGAATCAGAACCTCCTCCTGCTCACGTTGCTGAGCCGGATCCTCCAGATAGATGTGTGCCGCGTGCCCCTCGATGATAATCTCCCGGTCAGGATACCGATTCAGAATTGTGGCCAGACGACGCAGCGTCGACAGATTGGTATCGAGCTGATCCTCATCGCTGAGGAACATGTCCGGTGTATTACCGGCAAAGAGGATATTCGAAACGCGGATACGCAGACGGTTCCCGTCACGCATCACCAGAATATCGATTTCGATCGTGTCTTCCTCGGTCACCTCATGCCCGGCATCATCACGGATCGTTACGGAGAGTGGATACTGTCGCGCTGTTTCAACCAGTTCACCATCGTCGCTGACACCGTCCCAGGTGATCCTCCGAGGAGGCTCGCCGGAGCCGGAGAACGTCTTGAAGACATCCCCGTTCGGGTCAAGAATTTCAGCTTCCCATTCGGTGAGATTCGTCTCCGCCTCTACGCTCATGGAGATCGTCAAGGTATCCTCCCGTCCGTCTCCATCGGGGCTGAACGGCTGCGGTCGCAGGGACACCCGAAGCTCCGGAGGACCAGCGGGCTCGGTATCAATAGTGATCAGGATTTCTTCCCGGGTGCTGTTACCGGCGTTGTCGGTGGAGCTGAGCACATACCGATAGTCGCCGTCGGGCAACACATCTCCATCGGGACCGCGGCCATCCCAGGTAAAGGATTCTACGGTGTCGTCCCATTCCCGCGACAGAATCGTCTCTCCATCCTCAGTGAGGAGCTCGCTGGTCCACGTGTCGCCGGGCGCTACTTCCTGGGTAATTCGTGTTTCGTCGTCCTCGCCGTTATCATCGGGGGAGAACACCCGAGGCTCCGCCGAGAGCCGTTCGATCCGAGGACTGGTGCGGTCAACGATCACCGGTCCCACTCCCGACACTTCGGCCTCATGGCCGTTGCGGTAGATCACCCGGAGCCCTGCGGTGTAGGTCCCATCGGCAACCACGGTTCCTCCGTTGGTCAGACCGTTCCATTCGAAGCTGTTGAAGGCCCGGGGCTGATAGCTACTGCGAACCACCCGGTCGTCCTCATTGCGAATCTCAAAAAGGAACTCACGAATCAGCTCCGGGGCACCGTAGTCCGTTCGGAATACGGCCGAGTCAAATGCGCCTCCGGAAAGTGGAGAGAGGTACTCTTCTTCGACCCTGAGATCGATCTCGGGAGTGCGGGAGTCCTTGATTACCCGCAACGTTCGGCTTTCACCAACGTTCCCTGCCGCGTCTTCTCCGGTGAACATGAGCGAATAGGTGGCGTCCGGCGCCATTCCCTCCTCAACGATCGCCTCTCCTCGCCACTCGAGCTGGACACGACCCTCTGATCCTTCAGCTACAGCCTCGGGACGCCGGTCAATCGCCGCGAAGAACTCGGCTACCTCGCCTTGCGCGATCGTTTCTCCATCCTGCTGAAGCTGAAATTGCCAGGCAACGCCTCCGTCGTAGCGGATCGTGCCTTGAATCATCTCTTTGTCACCGGCGCCGAACACCAGCGGTTCTCCCTGCTCGGTGGGCTCGGGAGCCGTTTGGGCGCTGAACGTCGCCTCCGGTGCCTCCGTGTCAATCTCGATCATAAGCGGAGCAGACTGCACTTCATTTCCATTATCCAGGCGGGCCCACAAGCGTGCCGAGACCGACCCATCCGGAAGGACAGACCCGTCATCCCGGGCGCCATCAAATTCCCATTGCGCCGGCGGGGCACCGGATCCGGACTCACTCCGGACGACCTGTTCGCGGTTAACGATCTCCAGGCGCCACTGCCGAACCGATTCCGGCTCAGATACGTCCAGCTCCAACGTCAGGGTATCGCGCCGTCCATCGTCATTGGGTGAAAAGACGGCCGGGGGATCGGCCACGGTTACGGCCAGGTCAGCCCCCTCCAAACTGAGCACAAACGTGGCCGGATGGACACCTTCAGTCTCATTCCCCGCTCGGTCGCGACCGATGAGCGCCACCTGGTATTCGCCTTCCGGCGCGATATCACCGGGATCCTCAGCGGTTCCAGTGGAACCATCCCACACGAATGGAGATGGCGGCGCGGGATCCTGCCCCGGACGCTGCTCCTGTTCATTCCGATATTCTTCTCCGTACACAACGTCGCCGTCGGCATCCCGAACTTCGACTACCCACACGAGTTCACGGCTTCCCGAGAGCGGAACGCTCAGTTCATCCCGGACGCCGTCATCATTGGGCGAGAATACGGTATAGTCAGGCTCCCGGAACTCGCCGATCTCCGGAGGCGTGTTGTCTACGGTCACATTGAAGGGGGCGCTTCGGGAGAAATTGCCGGCATCGTCGATCACCGCCAGCTGATAGGTGTACTCGCCATCCTCCACGAGATCGCCGTTGGATACACCTTCAGGCAACTGTTCATCCGGTGCCTGCCACGTACCGTCCCATGTCAGCGTATCCGGAATCGCCACGCGGGGCTTCTCACCGCCAAAGATGTTTCCGAAAAAACCGCGGCGCTCGTCCTGCCGCTCAGAGACACGATGCACGAGTCGACCGTCACCATCATAGATGGTCAGCTCATACTCCACGATAACCAGATCTTCTGCGGGTACTACCACGCTCGAGAACGGCAATTCCAGCACATCCTGTACGCCATCCTGATTCTCCGGTGAGATATACTGACGCGGCTGTGCGGGAAGCTCGAGGGTTGGAGCTTCTGCTTCCTGCGCTCCGCCGGCAACCGCGACTAGCAGCGGTATGTGTAGCAGCATGATACACAACGTAAGATTTCTAAAAAATTTCATAAGCTCCTCGCCCACGACCGATCGGTCTATTGCTATTGAATTGGTAACAAAGGTATCACGACCAAGTTACAATATCGAGAGACAGTTCGTCTTGTGATATGGTACCGCAAAATGCGCGAAAGTGATATGTACATACCGCTGAAGCAGTGGCTCGAAGGACAGGGATATCGCGTTTCGGCGGAGGTACGCGATTGTGACGTGGTAGCCCGACTCCCGAACGACGATCAAACTCCCGTAATACTGGAGCTCAAGGTCCGTATGAGCCTGGATCTGATCGCCCAGGGGGTCCGCCGCCAGGAGATCAGTCCCAGCGTGTATCTCGTGGTTCCCCTGCAGGGGAGCCGGGCACACCTTCGCAACGCGCGCTCGGTGGTGCCCCTTCTACGGCGGTTGGAGCTTGGCCTCATCTTCGTCCGTTTCCTCAGAACGGGAAGCCGCGTTGAGGTACGACTCCATCCTGAGCCGGCACCGAGACGATCACGCCCGGCACAACGGCGGGCGATTCTCCGGGAAATCGACGGTCGGTACGCGGAGCTCAACCGGGCCGGCCAGACCAGTCGGGAAGAGAATTTCTCGGCGTACCGGCAGCGGGCGATACGAGTGGCGGCCCTCATGCGGGAGAGCTCTCGGGAAACACTTTCCCCGGCTGATCTGCGGGCATTGGGGGCCCCGGAGTCGGTGCAACAGATCCTCTCCCAAAATTACTACGGCTGGTTTGAACGTGTTGCCCGAGGCACGTACCGACTAAATTCGGCGGGGTATTCCGCCCTCAACCGGTACGCATCGGTACTTCCGACGATAGTTGACGATGCGCCGTCTTGATGCGGTGGCGCTGATCTGAAAGCACGCACCTACGGGAACAGTTGAGCGATTCGCTACTACCGTCACCGCAACGCTATCCGCTCTGTTTCTTCTATGATTCTGTCCGCACCCACCGTGCACCGCGCTAT
>CAZNRF010000113.1:0-9243 GCA_964575075.1 uncultured Spirochaeta sp.
CGAAGGTCATGGTGCCCAGGGCAAGCTCGCTTACGCGAAGCCCGCTCTTGCCTAAAAAGGTGTACTGCATACCTATTGTCTCCTTACGTGCTCTTCGATGGCGACAGTGATCGTCTTCATCTCCCCCGCGGTCAGTAGAAATTCTCCGGCGGCGGCGTTGGCCTCCGCCTGATCGGGGCGCTTGGCTCCCACGAGGGCCGTGGTGATGCCCGGTTGCTGGAACGTCCAGTTGATTGCTGCTTGGGCGGGGGTAGCCCCGCGTTCTGTGGCGATCATCCGCAGCTCGTACAAGAGCTTCTGGATGCCGCTCCACAACGGTTCCTTGAAGAATTTGTAGAAGGCGGCGCGATTGTCGCCCGCTTCAAACTCCGGAATCTCCGTATATTTGCCGGTGAGAATGCCGCCGGCGAGGGTACCGTAGCTCAGCACGCCCAGGTTGTGCTCTCGCGCGTAGGGGAGTACGTCTCCCTCGATGCGGCGGTCCAGCATCGAGTACTGCGGCTGCGTGCTGATGATGTCGGCCATTCCGCGGATCTCATCCAGGAGTTTCGGCGGGAAATTGGATACGCCGAGATACCGAAATTTGCCGGCCTGCTGCTGCTTGAGCAGTTCCGCCACGGTATCCTCCAGAGGAGTATCCGGGTCGGGCCAGTGAATTTGGTACAGGTCGATCGTGTCCACGCCGAGGCGTCGCAGGGAGTCGTCGATCTCCTGCCGGATCGATTCCGGCTTCAGATTGCGCACAAAATCGTTATCCCTGCGGACGATGCCGCATTTGGTAGCGATTACCGCCTTGTCTCGACGGTCTTTCAGGGCTTTTCCGACTACTTCTTCCGCGTGACCGGCGCCGTAGGCGGGGGCGGTGTCGATGAGGGTGATTCCATGATCAAGGGCGGAGTGGATCGCGGCGATCGATTCGGCGTCGTCCACGTGACCGAAGAAATCGTCCCCCATCGCCCAGGTTCCCAGGCCGACGGCGGAAACGGTCAGATCCGAGGTTCCAAGTGTTCGTTGTTCCATATACCTAAAATGGTAGTGCCCCAGACGGCCGATCGTCAAATCAGCTCTGCCGGCCCGCATCATTTGCGCACGCACCAACGGTACGCTATGCTTAGGCACAACGGTGTAATAAAGTGAATTTGAACATACGATTCCTCCGAACCGCGACAATTATCGCGCTGGTGGCGATTGGCGTCTCGACGACCATCCTGTACGGATGGAGCCGCCGGCCGATTGTCATTGGCTTTCAGGGTCCCCTTACGGGAACCGCCGCCGATTTGGGTGTGCAGGGCAGGAACGGTGCGCAGCTGGCGGTAGAAACGCTCAACGCGGAAGGTGGGGTGAGAAGACGGGCGCTGCGCTTGGATGCTCGGGATGATCGCAACCGGCGAGAGGTGGCGCAGGAGTTGGTCCGGGCGTTCGAGGAATCCGATGTTGATGTGGTGATCGGGCCAATGACGTCAGTGGCGGGCCTGGCCGTTGTTGAGCATGTCGCCACCGCGGGCCCGCTGTATGTCAGTCCCACCGTTTCTACTCCGGGGGTTTCTGATAGGGACGATTTCTTCTTCCGCCTTCAAGCCGCAACGGATCGACCGGCAACCGTGCTGGGGAGCTTCGCTACCCGAGAGCTGGGGGTACAGCGCGTTGCGGTGATCGCCGATACTGGCAATGCCGAATATTCCGCAGCGTTCACTGAATCGTTCTCCCAGAGTTTTGAAGCCCACGGCGGTGAGCTGGTAGCCGCGTTTGAAGTTCCGATGTCCCTGGATAGCCGATGGAGCGCTATGATTGAATCGATCGCCGCGGAGAACCCGGAGGCGCTTCTCGTGGTTGCATCTGCAGGCGATACCGCGCGATTTGTCCAGGCTGTTCGTTCCGTGGAACCGGAATGGCTGCTGTTGGGAAGCGGGTGGGCTGCCACGGAGGTGCTCCCCAAGATCGGTGGCGCGGCGGTGGACGGCATGGTTTTGGCGCGGATGTCGTTTCGGGCTCTCAGCAGTACCCCGCGGGGCGCCGATTTTCAAAATCGCTTTCTCCGCCGTTTCGGCCGCCCTCCCTCCTTTGCTGCCAGTCAGGCGTATGATGCGGTTATGGTGGTAGCGCGCACGATGGATCGCGTTGGGACCGATACTGCCCGGACGCGGGAGGAGCACTCGAGTCTCAACCGCTTGGAGACGCTGCTTGGCCCGGTAACGCTCACACCTACCGGCGATGTTGAGCCTTCGGCAGCCATAATTCGGGTGGAGGGTGCCGGTTTTGTTCAGGTGGCCGAGTACGCCGCCGCGCGGGAGGCTCGGTGATGCGGCGCTGGTCCTTGGATCACATTATTCGGGCCACGTTGCTGCGTTGGTTTCTCCTGCCGGTGGTGAGCATTCTCATCTTTCAGTTTCTCTTTACGATCGCAATTCAGCGAGCCCAGGTGGAAGAGCGCCATTTGCGGGATGCGGTCTGGCTCCAGGAGGTAGTTGGGGTGTACCTGGACGGCGTCCATCAGCTCCTCAATCTGGCACTTATCGATGAAGAGGGCCAGATCGATCCCCGAGTTGGTTTAATGATCGGCGTGGGTCGCGATGGGTCCTCCGCAACGTTCCATCGAGTGGTTGCTCTGGATAGCGATTTTCGGGTGGTCGACTCCGTACCGGAGAACACCGAGGCGGGTACGGATCTCTCCGGTCTGATTCCCGGCGTGTCGGTGTTGGGCACGATGACGCTTACCGCACCCTATTACAGTCCAACCGCTGAGGCGATCGTGGTGACGGTTGCGCAAAGACCGCGTGGATTCACCCATACCATCGCTGCTGAGCTCAACCTGGAACTGTTGCAACGCCGGCTCTCGGAAAGCCTCCCGGCAGGCCGCGATCAGACGGTGTTCCTGACCGATCGGTATGGCAATGTGATTGCACACCCCGTGTTCCGGCTGGTACAGCGCCAGGCGAATGTTGGTGGGCTATCGGTGATGGAAGAGGTTGGCGGCGGTGCTCCTGCTACTACGATCGCTCGAGAGGATGGGATGCTTGCGCTGTACTCGGCGGTTCGTGATGGCGCCACCGGCTGGACGGTGGTGGTGTTTGAGCCGCTTCCGGCTGCGTTTTCCTCTGCGGTATGGGTTTTCCTGGGAACGATGGCAGCGGTCGCGGGAATCTCTACCTTTACACTGTTCTTGTTTCGCCATCACCTTCGGGGCCAGGTGGTGAACCCGCTCATGGACTTTGCTGCCGCGATTGATCGGGAAACAGAGGTGCCCGGGCCCCGCGAGGGGGGCGCCTCATTTGCGGAACTGGATCTGCTGGTTTACCGATTCGAGGAGATGAAAACACGCGTTCACCGCCGGGAACAGCAGCTTCTGGCAGCGGCAACGGAAAAAGACGCCCTGGTGCGGGAGATCCACCACCGGGTGAAGAACAATCTGAATGTGATTGCAAGTTTGTTATCTCTTCAGGCTGAGCACGTGGATTCGGTGGAGAAGGCGATGGTCGCCTTTGAAGAGAGCAAGAACCGGATCTACTCGATCGCGCGCGTTCATGAGAGTCTTTATGGTACGGAAAACCTCTCGGAGGTGGACATGTCCGCCTATATCCGGGAGCTCGTGCACGATCTGCGGAACGCCTACGGCCGGGGCGACACGGTGGAGATTGAGTTGGAAGTGGATGAGATCGAACTGGGCATTGAGCACGCCATTCCCTGCGGCATCATCCTCAACGAGCTCTTGACCAACGTCTATCGTCACGCCTTTCCCGATAACCGCCCGGGGACGATCTCGGTGAGCTTCGCGCTGCGCGATTCAAATCGGTACCGGCTGGCGGTGAGTGACAACGGTATCGGTCTTACCGCGAGTGACGCCGAGGGGTCCGCCAGGTCCCTGGGTATGCGCTTGGTTCACATCCTGGTGGACCAACTGGGCGGCAGTTTCGATTTCTCCGGGGCTGACGGCGCGCACTTCGGCGTAGAGTGGCCCCGCACGGATACGATCAGAAAAACGACTTGAGAATCAGGTGCAGTGCAAGCTGTGCCCTTGACAGAAAACCTTTAAAACTTTATATATAACTTATTATACATAACAGGAGCACGATATGAAACGAATACTCATCATTGGCGGGGTTGCCGCCGGGGCTACCGCCGCGGCCCGAGCGCGCCGTTTGGATAGTGAAGCAGAAATAACAATTCTCGAGGCGGGGGCGGATGTTTCGTTCGCGAATTGCGGCCTTCCGTACTACCTCGGAGGCGATATTGAGTATCGCTCTTCGCTGATTTTGGCCAGTCCGGAAACGTTTCGGGACCAGTACCAGGTCAATGTCCATACCAACACCGAGGCGCTGAGCCTCGATCGCGAAGCGAAAGAAGTACGGACCCGCAATAGTCGCACCGGAGAGGAGCGATCCTTTTCGTACGATTCCCTCATCCTCGCCCAGGGCGGGAAGCCCCTGGTACCACCCATTCCCGGTGTAGAGAAGGACCACGTATACCAGTTGTGGACCCTCGACGACATGGATCGCATCGATGCGGCCTTGAGTGAACAGGAGCCGCGATCCGCCGTGGTTGTAGGGGGCGGATTCATCGGTCTGGAGATGGTTGAGGCCCTTGCGAAGCGGGGACTGAACGTAAGCCTTGTGGAAATGGCACCGCAGGTGATGCCCAACCTGGAAGCGGAGTTTGCCGGATTCCTCACGAAGGAACTCCAGGACTACGGGGTCGACCTCCATCTCGGCGTCTCCCTGTCTGCGGTGGAAGAGGATCGCGTGCAGCTCAGTGATGGGTCCGCGGTGGAAGCCGATTTCGTGTTGCTCTCCGTTGGTGTGCGGCCCACCCTGGCGCTGGCGAAGGATGCCGGGCTGGAGATGGGCCCCGCGGGAGGACTGAAGGTTTCCCCGTCGTTGCAGACCAGTGATCCCAGCATCTTTGCCGCCGGTGACATGGTTGAGATTGAGCATACCCTCATGGGCAAAACGGTACGGATTCCCCTGGCGGGCCCCGCGAACCGGCAGGGTCGGCTTGCGGCGGAGAACGCCGTTGGTGGCAATCGCACGTACAAAGGAGCCATCGGAACCTCGATCGTGAAACTTTTCGGTGCAACCGCCGGGTCCACCGGTCTCAACCTCAAAGCGGCGGCGGACGCCGGAATCGATGTTGAGGCGGTGGTGGTTCATAAGGCCAGTCACACCGCCTACTACCCCGGCTCGGAGAAGGTGAGCCTCATGGTGATCTACGAACGTGAGACGGGGCGCATCCTCGGGGCGCAAGCGGCGGGGCGCGTTGGGATCGACAAACGCCTGGACGTCATGGCGACGGCTATCGCCGGACAGCTCACGGTGAGTGACCTGGAGGAGCTGGACCTTGCCTATGCGCCGCCGTTTAACAGCCCCAACGGTCCGGTGAACATGGCCGCCTTCACCGCGATCAACCATCAGAGCGGATTCAGTCCGACGATTCTCGCCAGGGATGTAGAGGCGTTTGCGCTCGAGCACAGCCCTATCGTGATCGATCTCCGTGATCCCATTAGCTTTCGCACGGCGAACCTCACCGGGAGCAATAACCTGAGTCAGAACATCCTTCGAGATAATCTCGATCAGATTCCCCGGGATCAGACGATCCTTCTCATCAGTGAAGATGGACAGAAAGGACACGTGGTCCTTCGCATGCTGAAGGGAGCCGGATTTGAACGGGTGTACAACGTGAGTGGCGGTTATATCTCCCTTGAACGGTACGCCCGGGCGATCGGATTCTCCCGGATCCAAGTAGGGTTGTTGCCGGTAGAGCGCAAGTCGGTGGAGGATCTCGAGCATGGCGGCGAAGCGCAGCACCACGAAGCTGCGGGTCGATCCGGTGAAGAAGCGGCTGCCGCGGACGGTCCGTTGGTAATCGATGTACGAACGCCGATGGAGTTTGCCATGGGAGCGTATCCCGGGGCGGTAAACATCTCCCTCGATGAAATCGGGCCGCGAGTACAGGAGTTGGCGGACACCAACCGCGAAATCATCCTGTACTGCGCGTCCGGAGCTCGTTCCGCCTACGGCCAGCGCATGCTTGAGCAGCTGGGTTATACCAACGTCCAGAATGCGGGAAGCCTGCACGACATTATGGCTGCTGGAGTTTGATTCCGTACGAGTTTGATTCCATACGAGGCGGTGGAAATTGAGTCGCCGCCTCGCCCATTATTGTAACAAGTTATTTTTATTGACTCCTTAACGCGCAATTAAAAACCCGTTAGACTGTCCCGATACCTCGTGTATAAGGAGTCAATATGAAACACACACGAAGAATACTACTGGCAACGATGGCGATTGTCGTTGCGGTTTCTCTTATTGGATGCGGCGGCGGTGATGAAGAGGCGGCCGATGCTACGGAATCCGCCAGCTCAGAAACGGACGGCACGAGTCGCCCCACGCAGATGAGCGCGATGGATGGAGACCTGCAGGAGGCGGTTGGTCCTGACGGGGCCTGGATCGTCATCTGGACGGGAGACACTACGCAGAGCGAGGAGATCACCGTTTCCGGTGAAGTGTACCAGTCGGAAGACGATGAAGAGCCACGGCGCAAGCTCGCGCTGTACGCCCAGGACTCGGATCGTAATGTGACTGATCGCTATACCCTGACCGTGCCTCGTCTGGTCGTGGATCATGTGAACACGCTCATCCAGGCCGGTGAAGTAGCCGGAAACGTCTATGTCAACGCCGAAGGGTTCGAGCTGGCCGGCGGTGCAACGATCAATGGAAACCTCTACTTCGCCGATGACGCGATCGAGGAGAGTGCATCGATCGGTGATGATTCAACGGTACTTGGCGAGATTCGAACCGGGACGGTAGCCGATGCGACATCGCGGCCCACGGAGATGACCGCCACCAACGCGGACAATTTGCAGGAAGCGGTAGGAGCCGACGGCTCGTGGATCGTCCTGTTCGAGGATGATGTCACGGTTGATCAGGACGTTACCGTATTTGGTGCAGTGTATGCGGAAGAGGGTGCCGACGCTCCCCGCCGTAAACTGGCGCTGTATACACAGGATTCTGATCGTAATGTAACCGATCGATTCACCCTGACCGCGCCCCGTCTGATTGTTCATCATATGAACACCCTGGTCCAGGCTGGTACGATCGCTGGTGATGTCTACGTTGAGGAAGAAGGATTTGAGTTGGCCGGCGGTGCTACCGTTGACGGTGATCTGTACTTTGCGAGCGAAGCTCTGCAGGAGAGCGCATCGATCAGCGATGATTCTGAGGTAACCGGCTCGATTGAGATCGGTACCGTAGACTGACGCAGGAGTCAACAGAACTACTCCCAATCGGGAGGAAGCGGCCGGGCCCATACGGGTCCGGCTTTTTTTGGCTGTGTCGAGAATCGTGTTGCAAAACTGATGATAAGACGCGAATCCACAAGGGTTTAGTCTTGCACACAGCCTTCATAACATCCAACTCATTTCCAGGCCGAGGCTTAGCGCTCAATCTGCAACACGATTGTGTATACAGCCCGATTTGACCTATCGGCGGAAGATAACTAAATTTAAAAATACGGAGGATACCGAAATGAGTATTGATTATTTGGATCCTTTCCGACCGATTGACCCTGCAGATCCGCCGCGGGAGCGGCGAGAGTCGGATCGACCATCCGAGGTTGATGGCGAGCGGGAACGCGAACGTGAACGTGTACGGGAGGATCAGCGGCGGGAGGAGGACATTCGCCGAGATGACTCCCAACGAGGCAACTCAATAGATGAGTACGCCTAACTGCATCCGGGAATGGTAAAATCTTACCCAAACGCTTAGAATAACGGCTGTGCAGTCGTTAACAACGCGATTCTTA
The DNA here is from genome assembly GCA_964575075.1 of uncultured Spirochaeta sp. Taxonomy (GTDB): domain Bacteria; phylum Spirochaetota; class Spirochaetia; order DSM-27196; family Alkalispirochaetaceae; genus Alkalispirochaeta. The sequence continues at coordinate 7,795 of CAZNRF010000113.1, forward strand.
CTCATTGTTGTAACGCTTTTCATCGTGTTTGCGGCGGTTTCCGCAACGTGGCTCTTTGTGGAGGTACGCCGGATCACCGGTGAGATCGGGAGGGAATACGCCCTGGAGCGGGTGGCATCATCCCAGGCGCAGCTCTCTCGGATCATCGAGCGTGAGACGGCGTTGGCACGGACGTTGGCACGATCGCCTACCGTACTCCGGTGGCTTCAACAGGAACAAAACGATGAGCTTCGCACCGAGGCGTTTCGTGAGATAGAGACGTACGGTCGGGTATTTGCCGACCACAACGTGTTCGTGGGAGTTCGCGATTCACTGAACTACTATAGTTGGAACTCCGATGGAACCTTGACTGAGACGAGTATGTCTGTGGAGGATCCGGCAGACCGCTGGTTCTTCGAGACGGTGGCGGCGGGCAACGATATCAGCTTCAACCTGGACTACAATCCCTCAATCGACAGCAGCCGTGTTTGGGTAAATGCGATTGCCGGCGACGACGAGCCCCAGGCAGTAATGGGAACCGGTTTCGAGATTACTGAGATGGTCTCCCGACTGGTTTCGCTGGAGCGCAGCGGGTCCAGCGCGATTCTGGTCGATCCCTCGGGTATCATTCTTGCCCATCGCGATGCGGCGATCATGGAGCGGAACGCCCGCGTTCGAGACGATGCGGAAAAGACCACCGTCTTTGATTTCGTCCCCGATTCCGACGATCGCCGGGAAATTCGCGATCTCCTGTCCCAAACGGAGCCCGGGGATGTTGCCGCCACCCGCATTGGAGATACCGTGGGTCTCACGGCGGTGGCACCGGTGTACGGGTTAGATGCCTTGGTGCTGGTCACGGTGGATACCGCGGAGTTTCTCTCCTTCCAGGATTTCACTCCCCTCTTTCTGCTCGTCTTTACCACGTTAGTTTTGGTATTGGCGGCGACGACGTTCTTTATGGATCGGATCATCCTGCGCCCGCTGGCGGCGCTGACAACATCCACTGAGCGTATCGCCGGTGGAGAATATGACCTCAACGTGGCGGTGGTTGGAGCGGGAGAAATCGGGGTGCTGGCGCGCTCGTTTCAGACGATGCTGGAAGAGATTCGCCGGTACACCGGGAGCTTAGAGCAGATCGTCGCCGAGCGGACTCAAGAGCTTACTGCGGCCAACACTCTCATGAGTGAGAGCATCAATTACGCCCAGGTCATTCAGTCCGGGATCATGCCTTCGGCAACCACCGTCGAGCAGCGCCTGCCGGGAAGTTCGGTCTTTTTTCGCCAACGCGACACGGTTGGTGGAGATATGCTCTATTTGAGAGACGTAACCTCGTCTACCGGTGAAGCCGGAATCGTGCTGGCTGTTGTAGACTGTGAAGGACACGGCGTCTCCGGAGCGCTCATGACGATGGCGGTCCATTCTATTCTGGATCATGCAGTGGCTGCGGCTGGTCCCGATACGCCGGATGTG
>CAZNRF010000114.1:0-9222 GCA_964575075.1 uncultured Spirochaeta sp.
GGACGCAGCCGGCGCGCCTCCCGCTACCTCTCCCAGTAACCGTCCCACTTCTCATTCAGGTCTTCGTGGTCCGTGGCCATGAACTCGTGGGCAATCGCCTCGGCGTCGTGCAGGGAGACCGAGAGCGCGTCAGCCGCGATCGCCCGCACAACGAGGCGGAACTCGCCGGTGAGGGCCGCCTCGAGAGCCATTGCTTGGACGTCCATGACCCGCTGGGTGATACCGAGGACGCCTCGCGGCAGCGGCCCGGAAGGGATGTACTCGAGCCTCTGTTTGTGGCTCTCTTCGCGACCGTCATTGTAGAACCGCGCCCAAACCTCGACGACCCGATCGGAGGGTAGGTTGGGGATCTTGCCCTCGTTCATTACGTTTACGGAGAATCGGGTCCCCAAGTTACCTTCGATGGACTCGATAACCCCGGCGAGCATGTCAGTGGACTGGTCCTGTAGCACGTCGGTAGGCGGAATCCTCCCGGCGTTTACGTCGGCGATGTTCCGCCAGACGCTCCGCCACCAGCGGATCCGGTCGTTGAGGTTCCACATCTTGCTTGTGTGATCGAGCTCCGGCGTCCGCCCGCGGCCTTGAAAGTAGGGAACGTATTCCGCCCCGTGGCCAAAGACGGTGGGATATGCGCCGAAGATTCTTGTCATTTGCCACTCTCCGTACACCTCCTCGCTGGGGCCCGCCTCGAGCGCCTCCTTTTCGAGGCTCTCTGTAAAGAGCTCCCACATCTGTTTTCCGTCGTAGGAGATGCCGGTCATCCAGGTGAGGTGGTTTACCCCGCCGATCTGAAAGTCCAGCTTCTCCCAGTTTGCCGGGGTTGCCTCGACGCCGAGACGCCGGCAGTAGATCTCACGCAGATTGGGCGGATACATGCCGTCACAGAATGAGAGGGAGTTGACGTTAGTACGTTCTTCCAGGAGCTGCGCAATGATATTTGTGGGGTTTACCACGTTGAGGACAAGGGCGTTCGGGCAGAGCTTCTCCACGTCGGAAGTGACCTCGAGGATTTCCGGAACCGCCTTCAGCGTTCGAAACACCATTCCCGGACCAGCGGTGTCGCCGGATCGCACGGTGATACCATACTTGGCGCAGATCTGGGCCCCCACTCCCCTGGGATGATAGTTGTTGCGCGAGAAGGTGTAGATCACGTAGTCAGACCCCGGCAACGCTTCGGTCCGGTCCGTGGTGTAGCTGATCTGGAGATCTCCCTTCCATGCGTGGTTTAGTTTCTTGCAGAACTCTCCCATCTGTTCGCACCGACCGGGGTGCGTATCTACCAGGGCGAGCTCGGCGGACCTCAAAATTTCCGACTCAGCCATCCCGCGAACCATTTGTCTGGTGAAAAAGATGCTCCCCGATCCGATTACCGTTATTTTCATTCTTACTCTCCTCGATTGAACTTGCAGTCGTATTGTTGGTTAGGCCGAGCGCGCTCCGGCACCGGACCGTCGTTACTCAGCCTTTTATCGCGCCGGCCAGTTGCGCTCGGATGAACAGTCTGTTAAACAACAGATAGAGCAGGATGACCGGTATCAGTGAGAGGGCGAGGCCCGAATAGATCGCCTGAAAGTTGGTCGTGAACTTGCCCGAGAGACTGGAGACGAGAGGCACGATGGTATACTTCTCCGGGTCCAATAGGACGAGGCCCGTTACAAGATCGTTCCAGTACTTTGGCAGACGGACGCAGGTAAAAGCCGCAAAGGCTGTCTTGCTCAAGGGCAGCAGTATCCTACCGAAGTAGGTGAGCCTCGACCCTCCGTCCACGTATACCGACTCTTCGAGCTCATTAGGGATGGAGGAGAAGTAGGTCGTAAAGAGCACCGTCGGCAGAGCGCCTCCCTTAATGTATATCAGGATGAGTGAAAGGTAGCTGTTGCGAAGCCCGAGCCAGCGAGTGAGGATGATATAGAGGGGAATGAGGATGATTATCGGCGGAATGATCGTTTCGAGCAGGTAGAAGCGATATACCCACATGTGGTACCGCCTGGTGAACTTCGCGAGAACCGAGCCGGTCATTATGGAGAGAAAGCCTCCCACGAGGATGCCGGTGATCACCACGTAGGCGGTCACGAGCAGAGATCTTACGTACCGACCGTCGTTAAAGACCATCATCCAGCCGCTATAGTTGACGTACGGCCGAAAGTAGACGCGGATACGCTCCTCGTCCAGACTGTAGGTATCCGCCAACCCGGAGAGAGTCATGTTAGGATCGAGATAGCCGGTGATCCCGAACTCCTCCTTGAACCGCCTTACATCGAGGTTGAACTGAGCGGAGTAATCTCCGATACGCGCCTTCATGTTTACCTCGCGCTGTGCCGGCGGCCATAGCCAGAGCCTGGTGGACTCGGTGGTCGGGACAATGGTACGTATCGCCAAGAAGTAAAACGGTAGAATGGTCAAGATCGAGTAGATCACGATGCCGGCGCCGACGATCGCTTTGAGGGTGCTTCGTCTTGACCGGCTCTCTTCTCTTCGGCGACTGCCGATTATGGCTGCTGCTGTTGACACTACACTCTCCTCAGTTGGACAGTTTCCTCTGTAAGCGGGTGAGGAAAAACGCGACAAGAATCAGCGGGACGTACACGGTGATCGACATTGCAAGCGCCTGAGCGAGGGTGCCGCTCTGCGGAGCCGTGCTCGATGCGCCGCCTCCGAAGCCGAACTTGTAGAGAACTACCGCCAGGTACTCGGCGTTCTTGTTGGCCAGTAGCCCGCCCATGCCGATAGGCTCCTCCACTATCCCGAAGGAACCGATGATGCAGAAGATGGTAGCTACGATGATGCTCGGCACCATCTGCGGCAAATAGACGAGGGACACTCGTTGCGGATAGCTGACACCGTCCACGCGAGAGGCGTCGATGGTGTCCACCGGAATCGAGAGAAGTCCGGTGAGAAAGAGGGCCATGTTGAATCCCGCGTAACGCCAGCCGACCATGAGCGGCAGGGCAACCGAGCTCACCGCCGGATGCATGATGTCTATCGGTTTGTCCAGGACCCCGATGCTCATGAGCAGCAGATTGAGAGAGCCGCTGTCTCTGGAAAAGAGCATCTGCAGGAACATTCCCACGCCGAGCCCGGAGAGCATGAAAGGGAGAAACACCACCACAAAGAAGAGCCGCGATAACTTCGTGCTCACTTCGTACATGACCAGGGCCGCGGAGAAACCGAAAAGGTAGACCGTGGCATAGTTGAGAACGGTAAAGAGCGAAGTACGTCCTAGGGCCGGTACAAATATGTTCCGTATTGGTTCTGCAAAGAGCGTGAAGAAGTTACGAAGCCCCACATATCTCACAGATTGGTCGAGAAAGTCGACCTGATCCGTCAGGGCTATTGGTATTGCCACGATGAACGGAACGATAGTCAGAAGCGTAAAGAGCAGCAGTTGCGGCAGGAGAAAGAGAAGGTCATAGGTTAGCTGCCCTCGTCGAAAGGGGCTCGAATCCTTGTGTGTACGCATTGTAGGTCTCCCGAACGAATCGCGGCAGGCCTCTCCGGCAATCTGCGGGGAGGCCTGCCTGGCTACAAGACTGCGAATCTACGGTTCGAAGCTGTACGCCGCTTCCCAGGTTCGCTGGAGCCGTCCCAACAGCTGCTGGAGAGTAGCGTTGCCTGAGAGATAGGCGCCGAGCTCGGCTGCCAGGGCGTCGTCCGCCAGGATGTTCGGCTGGCCCGCCACCTTGAAGCGCGCAACACGGTCAGGGGCGTGCAGACTGAAGTCCATCTTTATCGGTCCGAACTCTCCCGCCGCAATCGGAGCGCCGATCATCTGGTACTGGTCGGTCTGCAGATTTAGCGGCCCGGTGTCGTCAAGGTCTATCGCTGAGGTTAAACCGTACGCCTCGCATCGAATCTTCATGTTCTCGGGGCGGAACATCCAGGCCAGGGCGTCCACGTACTGAGAGAACTCCGGGGAGTCCGCGTTCGCCGAGTACAGTCCGGCGCCAAAGGTCTTTGCGTTTAGGCCGAGGACGATTCCGTCGCTATTCGGCGGAAGGGGAAGTCCTGTGAGCGTCGCGTCTCTCCCCGAAGCCGCCGCCTTTGACCAGATCCACGGCCCGTGATATCCGAAAATCGACTTGCCCGCGATGAAAGAGGCCTCGAAGTCGGCCTCCCACGCCCTGGTCCACCATCGGGGTGGCAAGTAGCCTGCTTCGGTCCACTCTTTGAGCTTTCGAAAGGTTGCCGCATACGGGTTTCGACGCTCATCGGTCCAGGAGATCTCTCCACGGTAGACCGCCTCCTGGGTATCCATGTCGCCTCCGAGGGCTACCGTCAGGGCAGGGATAAAGTGGAGGCCGAGGAACCACGCGTTCCAGCCGATGTCCCAGACATACTCGATCTCCGCCGACTGATCGACGTAGCGCTTCAGCTCCGCCAAGAAGTGATCCAGATCGTCCATCGACCGGACCGTTCTTCGCGGGTCGAGGCCCGCCTCTTCCATCGTTTCCTGCCAGTAGACAAAGCTCATGTACCGTCCCCCTTGCCACGGGGCACCCGGAGTCGCGGGTACGCCGTGCTGTTCCTCCCACGCTCCATAGCCATCGAGGGTGCTGTACCGGTCCCAATAGGGCAGGTCCAAGTTCCTGAGATCCACATACATTTGATAGTTGTCCTTGTCAGGGGGTGGATCCTGATCGACCGTAAGGGCAGGCGCATCGCCGGCGGCCACCCGGGCGAGAAAAGCCGGCATCGCCTCTTCGTTTACCGCGGTTACGACCACATCAACATTGGGATTCGCTTCCTCATAGAGGCTCCACAGCTCTTCTTCTATCGCGGCGAGCTCCGGCGAGCCGAGCATCACTTCCACTACGACCGGGTCCGCCTCCTCCTCCGTCTCCGGTGCACCTCCTGCCCAAACCGGTGCAATCAGGGCGAGCATAAGCGTAACAACCATCATGGTCTTTGCCATTTTCTCCTCCTTTTGGAGTAGTGATGAGGAATTATCGCACCGAGTCCGCAACCAGTCAAGAAAAATCTGCAAACTTGCAGGATTGACAAGAAAATTTCCAAACATTAGAATGCTATCAGGAGATGAGCGATGAGCCGAGAACAGGATGAACAGAAGCCGGAATACACCCTCGAGGAGGTCGCACAGCGTTCGGGCGTTTCGGTATCCACGGTCTCCCGGGTGCTTCGTCGGTCGACCCCGGTAAGTGATGAGCTCCGGGCGAGGGTGGAACGGGCGATGGATGAGCTCGGATTTCATCCGAAGCGCATGAGCAGCCCCGCAGCTACCACGGTGGTCGCTTTTGTCATGCCAAATGTCGCGGATCCGTTCTACGCCGAGCTGCTCTCCGCGACGCAGCAAGTGGCGGAGCGCCGGGGATTTTCGGTGATTGCCCTCAATGTATCCGAGGATCCCGAACACCAGCGTCAGGTCTTTACCATCCTCAACAAGTGGCCGATCAGCGCGGCTATCGTCGTTCACACCGTCTTACCGGACGAGGACATCATCGAGCTGCGGGAGCGGTACGATACTCCGACCGTGCTCATTGGGCGGGATATACGGCATCCTCGGATTCATTCCGTGGTCACCAACGTCGAGCACGCGGCGTACCGGATTACCCGACATCTCCTGGAGCTCCATCACACCCGAGTCGGTGTCGCTCTCGGACCGCCGCACTGGAGCTCCTCTGTCCAGCGAGAGAGGGGAGTCGAGCGTGCGCTCGCTGAGAGCTCCCTCGAGCTGCGGGAGGAGGACGTGGTGAGCTGTATGCCGACCATCGAGGGAGGTTTTCAAGCTTTCGGCGCGCTCCTCGACCGGAACGTCGAAGAGCGACCCACCGCAATCATGGCTTTTAACGATCTTGTCGCCGTCGGCGGACTGCACGCCGCCCGGGAACACGGTGTCTCGGTTCCCAGGGAGCTATCGGTTACCGGCTTCGACGATGTCCTCGTGGCGGCACACTGCAACCCTCCGCTCACGACGGTGCGACAGCGAACCGATCGTATGGCGGAGATTGCAATACAGAAACTGTCTGAAGTGCTCAGTCGCAGCATCACGACCGAGGGGGGCTTCACCATGGTGGAGACGGAGCTGATCCTGCGAGAGTCTACCGCGGTGGGATATGTTGCGGCGACGGGCGGGCATAGATAGCGATCGGCCCCCTCCCTTACCCGAGGAAGAGTCGTCGGTCGGGAGAGGTGGGCTCTCCATAATTCAATCTTCCGTGATGGAGGTAATTGCGTGACCATCTCGATTCATCCAAACGACAATCTCATGGGCGCCGCCGCCGCGGCCGCCGGTGCAGCTGCCATCCGAGCGGCGATCGCCGAAAGAGGGGAGGCGCGTATCGTAGTTGCTACCGGGGCGTCGCAAGTGCGCATGCTCGCGCATCTCACCCAGACATTTGGCATTGACTGGACTCGGGTCACCATCTTCCATCTCGATGAGTACATCGGTCTGGACCAGAATCACCCGGCCAGCTTCCGGCGTTACCTGGACGAGCGGCTTCTCGGTCCCCTGGACCACACGCCCCGCTTTGTGCCGGTACTCGGAGATGCCCCGGACCCGGAGGCGGAGTGCCGACGCCTTGCATCCCTGGTTGGGGAGGCTCCCTTTGATGTGGTTTTTGCAGGGATCGGCGAGAACGGCCATCTCGCCTTTAACGACCCTCCGGCGGACTTCTCAACCGGTGAGGCGTTCGTTACCGTAAACCTCGACGAGCGATGCCGGCTCCAGCAAGTGGGGGAGGGGTGGTTCCGGACGATCGATGAGGTTCCGTCCCGGGCCATCACCATGACAATTCGCCGGATGTTAGAAAGCCGGCGAATGGTCCTTTCGGTGCCGACCGAAAAGAAGGCGCAAGCGGTTAGGGTTGCAGTGGAGGGAGCGCTTACACCGCGCTGTCCCGCCTCTATCCTTCGGCTGCACCGCGACTGTTCCCTCTATCTGGACTCTGCGGCAGCATCCGGCCTGGAGCACGCCCGCACCTATGCGGTAGTACGCCAGTAGTCATCCCTCGAGGAGCGCACGCCAGGGTCAGGACGGTTATTCCGAATCATAGGTTGTTATGTTTTCGTGTCAAGCGTCGGTTTGGCGCGTTAGGCGGTCGGTGCCTGGTCGGCGGCTGCGGCACCTGCTCGCCCAAGCAACCAGGGCAGGCCACCGACCGCTTCTGTCCCAACAGAATAACACGCCCGACGGTGTACAAGCCAAGTGAGGCGATTCGGACGCTCCGCCGACTTTTCGCACGCTACACACTCCTGAACCGCCAGATCCGGCATCTGATAACCGTCCCGGGTATCACACCGCTTACCGCCTCAGCGTTCCTTGCTGATGTGAGGGACGTCCACCGGTTCTCGAGCCTCCGGCGTATGAACGCCTATCTTGGTTTGGTACCGCGGTGTCACGACTCTGGGGGCAGTGGATGAGATCAAGCGGATCCTCCTCCATTTCGTCAAGATCGATCGTGCGCCACCGGGACTCGATGAGTCGTCGCTGAACTGAGTCGTGCCTCGCCTTCTCTGATTGTGCCCTGCGATTGCCCTGTACCCTGGCCCGGGGGATAGAAGCGCGGCGGCGAGTTTTTCTGCAGTTAGATTCTGGGGAAGGAGGTCGTCCCACGCGCCGGGGGTAGTAATGTGCGGAGCATGCTTGAACACATAGTGGAGATACCCGAACCGCTCGAGTCCGTTCCGTTTTGCCGTTTCCACCAGAGAGTAGATCGTGCACGATGCAGCCGCTCCGCGAGCGCTGCCGCCCGTCAACCAATTCTACCGGCCGATGACAAACGGCTTTACGGCCCGCTTGCAGTGTTCCTGGTACCGAACGGATCGCCGGGATAAGACCGGCAATCATTGCGCTCCGCCGAAAGCCATCTTATGATAATCTCTGTGGTTAATGTCTCGATTCTTTCCGGGCGGCGCGGATAGATTGTCGTAGGGATGCCGTATCATCCCGTCCTCCTGGAATCAATCCGGCAGGTACCCGATAGACGATGGGACGCTTCCGAAAAACTCTGGCGAATACCGGATACACAAACACACCGTGACACGCTTCTTCACGCATTCTGGGCCACCGGGCTATTCAACGCACCGGATAGATACAGCCGTGCTCCCGATATTGCGGCGGGTGATTCGTGGACAAACCGCTTCGAAGAAAGGATGACAACGACGCGCTACAGCCCGCGTACGAAGCGGACGTACGCAGGTTGGATAACACGTTATCTGACGTATCGACGTTATGACGACAGGGCCGGCGTCGAGGAACGGATCAACACCTGGCTTACCCATCTTGCCGTAGACCGAAACGTGGCAGCGTCCACACAGAATCAGGCACTCGCCGCGGTTCTTTTCTACTACCGCCACGTGGTCGGGCGGGATGTAGGCGATCTGGGATCGGTAATCCGTGCCCGGCGTCCGCAACGCCTCCCTGTCGTCCTTAACAGGGATGAAATCCGTGCGGTATTTGACCAACTGACGGGCGTATATCGCCTGATCGCATCGATACTGTACGGTGCGGGACTCCGCCTCACGGAGTGTGTGCAATTGCGTGTACAGGACATCGACATTGCCCGCCGGGAAATAGTGGTGCGTAGTGGCAAAGGAGACAAGGACCGGCGTACCATGTTACCCGCAGCGGCGGTGCAGCCGCTTCAGACGCACCTGCGCCGTGTCGCCGAGATCCATCGTACGGACCTGGAAGACGGATGGGGACGAGTCGTCCTGCCGGACGCGTTGTACCGGAAATACCCCGGCGCACCCGGGGATTGGCGGTGGCAATGGGTATTTCCGCAGAAGAATCGGTGGAAAAATCCCGAAACCGGGGAAGAGGGCCGGCATCACATCGATCAATCCCCTATACAACGAGCCGTCAAAGAAGCAGTCGCCGCGGCGGGAGTGACAAAACGGGCATGGTGTCATACGTTCCGCCATTCTTTTGCAACCCATTTGTTCGAGAATGGTTACGACATCCGTACGGTGCAGGAACTGTTGGGACACAAGGACGTCAACACTACCATGGTCTACACGCACGTCTTGAATCGCGGACCATCGGGGGTGCGGAGTCCGATGGATGGTATCGACGTATGATGCTACAGGATGATATCGAGATGGATGGATCAGTATGAACTCCGTGATAGTAACGGTAATAAACGCTGGAAGTTGTTATCGGTGGGAGAATTATCGGAATGGACCACGAAATGAAGTCGCGGATTTATACTGACAGGAATTACCCGACAAAACAACTTCTTATGAACCGTGGAAACAAGAGTTATG
>CAZNRF010000115.1:0-9162 GCA_964575075.1 uncultured Spirochaeta sp.
TATTACCCCAGCCTTCCAAGCTGGAGATGTGGGTTCGATTCCCATCGCTCGCTATCGCCACTCCCACGGAGGCACCGGGGAATCTTGCGACCATATTCCCCGTTTCGCTGCCTGAGCCTGTGCTTGCAAAGCCGATAATTGCTCATCACCGGCGGCGTATTCCCGGTACCACCATGCTAAGCCGTTATATACCAGTTCCTCGTTTAGCGTTCGGCTGTGGGCATCACCGAAAATCGACAGTTCACCGATGATCCGACCGTATCGGTCGGTATCGTGTACGGTGAGCAGCAGATCGTGGCGTTCGATCCATATCGTGACGAATCTGGTGGCTTCGGGGCCGCCGGGCTGATCCGACTCGGGAGCATCGATCCCGTACAGGCGGACGGATCTCTCGGTGCCTCCTGGTGTGAGCGGGCAGATCGTCACGGTGTCCCCATCGATTACCCGGCAAATGTTGACTTCCTGGCGTGAAGTGGCCGCGGGTTGACTGAGGACCACTGATACGACGGCAAGGGCGACCGCAACGCTGAGGACCGGCCGAAAGGCACTCACCGTTGGCCGCCCCCCAGACGGAGCAGTTTTCGAAACACGCGGTGACGGGTGTCTTCGGTAACGTTCTCGAAGCGTACGTGGATCGTCTTTCCCCGCTGGGACGATCGAATTACGGTGCCGGATATCTCAACCGGCGAAGAACTCCCCGCATCGATGATCAGGCGTACCATACTGCCGGTCATAATGCGTTTTCGGGGATTTTTGAGGGCCGCTCCGCCGATACTGAGATCATAGGACTTCGATTGAATCGGACGCTCGTCGATACCCGGAAGGGATATCTCCACGGGCACTTCCAAATCACGCCGCCGAAATTTACGTCGTTGGACGGACTCCACATGTCGAGAATGCTGAAGGAGGACTTCTTTCCCGGAACGTTGCAGGATAGCCGAGTGAAAGCGAAACAACCCGTCGCCACCTCCGCAGACCACTTCCACCGGGGTACCCGGTTGCATGGAGCGATGGCCCTTTTCGAGGCGCACCCGGAGTCCGGAGTCGATGGTAAGAAGCAACGTCCCGGCGGCAACGTTGAGATTTCGGTCCGATATCGACACTTCGGCCCCGCTGGGAATCGTATCACTGGACCTTCCTCCGGAACTGAGAGCTTCGTGGTCTACTTCCAGTTTGCGTAGCAGGCGCAGCACCTCCGCTTCGGTGACGATTCCCTCTCGAATCGCCTGACGACTGACCCGAACCAGGAGTCGGTCATCATCGATGAGTCGATCCTGCCGCTTGGGATCTTTGAGCATCCATGTGAGGTGATCCATGACGCGCTGCTCTGATCTCGACAGCTCGATGAGGTCTCGACGCGTTCGGGGGCGGCGCTGGAGGACCGGTTCATGCGTTGGGGTGGTCTTTTTTTTGGGCTTACCCTTGGTGCGGCTCTGGTAGATCTGGTAACCCATGAGGGTCACGAAGACCACCACCATAACGATAATGAAACCAATCGTTTCATTCGTTGATGATTGAAAGCCGGAACTAATATCGGTTAGCATCGCGCCTCCTTTTGAATTCTAGGTTCAAATTGGTAGACTGTCCACCACGATATGAGAAATAACAGAAGAATGCCGTTGGCTGAGAGCATGGTAAACGCAGCGATTCGCGGAGTGATCCGTGTAGTGTGCAAAATTGAGCATAACGAGCTCTCGCGAATTCCTATGACTGGTCCTGCGATATTGGTGACCAACCATACGACCAATTTCGAAGGCCCGATCTATTATGTGCTTCTGGATCCGCGACGGAAAACCGCGCTTGGCAAGCAAGAGCTGTGGGAGAACCCGGTAACCCGGTTTATTATGCAGCTCTGGGGGATCATTCCGTTGAACCGGAGAGGCGCTGATCGTCAGGCTATGACGCGCGCTCGTCGTGCTCTGGCGCGGGGCGAATTTCTTGGAATCGCCCCGGAGGGAACGCGGAGCATGACTGGGGAGTTACAGCGGGGTCGGCCGGGAGCTGCCATGATCGCCACCGCCGCCCGGGTCCCTCTGATTCCGATGGTGCAATGGGGAGTCCAGGATCTTCCACAGAATCTGAGACGGTTCAGACGGACCCCTCTGTACTTTCGTGTTGGTGAACCGTTTTATCTCGAGGTGCCCCAGGGGCGAGAGATCGGCCGTCAGGAGCTGCGGCAAATGGCGGACGAGATCATGTACCAGCTGGCCGTGCTCATGCCGGAAGAGTTCCGTGGGTACTACCATGACCTCTCGCAGATGAGTACCGATTTCGTACAACCTGCTCAGCCGAAGTAGGTTGCGGTATATACGTTGCTTGATCCGTTCTGGTAGGGTACGGGCTCGTGTTATGCAAGAAGGAGTGTCCATATGGGAGTACGGGGTGAGCTGTTTTCCGCCCGGGTGAAGAGTAAGAACGATCGCCGTACCTACTTTTTCAATGTGAAAGAGAACCGGAACAATGATGTGTTCGTTACCGTGGTGGAGAGTAAAAAAACCGGAGAAGGGGAAGCGTTTGACCGCCACCAGGTCGTTGTGTTTGAGGAGGATCTTCGCCTGTTCCGTAAAGGTCTGGATACCGTACTCGAGTTCCTCGATTCCCGGGAAGGATCAAGTGGCACTCGCGGCGGCAGGCCCCAGGGCGGAGCAAAGGGTGATCGAAAGCCGGTTCGGTTGAAACGCCGCGAACCTCGTGGTGATGCTCCCGAATCTTCCGGTGAGAGCCAGGACGCTGAGGACTGACCGCGTCTATCTACCTCAAGACGGACGGGACTGTTCAACGCCGCGAAAACTGCGCCGGTGGATGGGACAGGGGCCGTGAAGCATCAGTGCGCGGCGATGCGCGTTGGTCGGATATCCCTTGTGAGCCTCGAAACCGTATCGGTCGTCCTTCTGGGCGTACGCTACCATCCATCGATCCCGGGTGACCTTCGCGATGATGCTTGCAGCCATGATAGCCGGCTCGATATGATCGCCTCCGATTACCGGTACGCACGGCGGCCCATCTATAGCGGGGCAGAACTTTCCGTCCACCAGAATTCGTGTTATCGGTACCTGTGGAAAGTCGGTAGCGAGGGCGTGATAGGCGCGTTGCATCGCCAGGAGCGTGGCGTTATGGATGTTGACGTGGTCGATTTCCGTCGGCCATGCCCATCCGATACCAATGGCGCAGCCTTCCGCTATCAGGGCGCTAAAGGCGCGCTCCCGGGCTTTGAGGGTCAAGGCCTTGGAATCTCTGAGGAACGATTGATCCATGAATCGGGATACAACAACGGCGGCGGCGGTCACAGGCCCGGCTAACGGGCCTCGACCGACCTCATCGATGCCGCATATTTCACCAGTGGGACCGTTGGGCTCGCCCATGCTTGCGGGCTATACTAAAGAGACGGTATCCTAGGAGCAAGCGTGTTTCTCAAGAGTATAGATCTATTCGGCTTCAAGTCATTCGCTGAACGAACCCATATTGCATTTACAGATGGCATTTCTGCGTTGATCGGGCCCAACGGGTGCGGCAAGAGCAACGTTGTGGATGCCGTCAAATGGGTTCTCGGTGAACAAGCAACGAAATCGCTCCGGGCTGAGCGCATGGAAGACGTCATCTTCAACGGCACCGATTCCCGGAAGCCGGTCAATGTGGCTGAAGTAACGTTGACGCTGCACAATGACGGCGTCCTCCCGCTGGAGTTTCCGGAAATCACGGTGAAGCGGCGTCTGTTTCGAAGTGGTGATAGCGAGTACTTCATAAACGGGGCTCCGGTGAAACTGAAGGATCTCCGAGAGCTCTTCTACGATACCGGTATCGGAAAATCCGCCTACTCTATTATGGAGCAGGGCAAGATCGACCAGATCCTGTCCACGAAGCCCGAGGACCGGCGTTCACTGTTTGAGGAAGCCGCAGGCATCACACGCTACAAAATGCGCGGTCGCGAGGCGGATCGCAAGCTCGAGCGAACCGAAACAAACATGCATGAGGTGGAATCGGTGCTGTCTGAGGTGAAACGATCCTACGATTCACTGAAGAAGCAGGCCGACAAGACGACCCGTTATCGGGAACTCCGGGAGCAGCAATTCGACCAGGAAGTTACGTTGCAACTGACCCGCCTCGCACACTTTCGCGGGCAGTACGAAGAGCACGAAGCTCGGGTTTCCTCCCTGGATGAACAACGGAACGTGGTGAAGAGCGAGATCGACCGCCTGAATGAACAACTCGAGTCTGAACTGGACCGCGTCAACACGATGGAGAGCCGGCTGGTTGAGGTACAGAAACGACTGTACGGGCTCGGCGTCGAAAAGAGTTCCCGTCAGGAGCGCATTACGCTGATTAAAGAACAGCGGGATCAGCTTGAAGACCAGATCGAAAACCAGCGGGGGCGGCTGAAGTCTCTCGATCGAAAAGCTGAAGAGATCCGTGCCTCCGGCGAAGCTGCAAGTGCCGCCGCACAGGAGGCGGAGCAACAGATCTCTGAGGTCGATCAGCAGATCACCACGATCGAGGATCGGATTAGCCGCGCCCAGGAGCGCCAGCGGGAGGCTCGCGGCCAAATCGAAATCAACGACGAGACGATCGTCACCAACGAGAAAGAGACGGAGTCCTGCCAGCGGGAGCTTCGAACCGTCACGGATGAGCTGGTTTCGGCGCTGGACACCAAGCTCCGTGAGTCCGGCTACTCCAGCGCCGAACGCAAACGTGCGGAGGAAGATCTTACTGCTGCGTTGGAGCATCTGCGGATAACCGTCCGAGGTCGACGGGATTCAGTATTGGACCGACTGAAGCTGCGGGAAGAACGGAGCGGTGCGGACGGCGGCGATGGATTGAGTGCCGCGGAAAGCGCCTTTGGTGCCGTCGACGAGGGACTTACCCAGGTAGTGGAGGCGGTGAGTCGGTACCAGGATCGTATACCGCGTTTTCTTGACGATTTTCTGGCGCCGGAAGGCACGATCACGCGGAAGCGGTCGTTGGACGATCGTATCGAAAGTTTGAACGAACATAATCGGCGCATCCGTTATCAGAACCGGGATCTGTCGCGGGAAATCGAAACGTTGCAGCACACGATCGAGAAAGAACGGGGCAATCTGGAAGAGATGAAGCTCAATCGCGTCCAGCTCCAGGGACGCGCCGCCTCATGGAAAGAAACCGCCGCGCGGCACGATCGGGAGTACGAGGACAACAGACGGCAGAGCGAAGAGGCCGCTCGCCACATCGAGCGGGACATCGCCCGGGGCCAGGCGATGGACGAGCAGATCGGAGCGCTCCGAGATGAGCACGCGGAGCTCGAGAAACAGGAAGTGGCGTTACGAGCTGAGCTCAAGGAGCTGGAAGAGAAGATCGCCGCAGACAACCGGAGTCTCAAGAGTGAAGAGCAGAACCTGAAGCAGAAGATGCAGGACCTCGCTCAGCTGCAAGAAAAGCTCGAGGAGGTTCAGGTTCGGGTCGCGGAAAAGCGAACCGAAATTCGTGGTCTCTATGATAGCTTTTCGGAGCGCCACGGAAGGGATCTTCGAGAGTTTGAATCTCGGGAATTGTCTCCCGATATCGACCAAAAGGCTCTTCGAGAACAGATCGCGACGATCCGGGCGGAGCTAAAAGAACTAGGTAGTGTCAACCTCATGGCGGTGGAAGAGTTCGCCGAGATCGCAGACCGTTATGAGTTTCTCAGTTCCCAGCTGGAAGACCTGCGATCTGCGCGACATGATCTGGTTCAGGTCACGACCGAAATCAAGCGCGAATCTGAACAGTTGTTCGTAGAGACCTACAACCGAATTCGCAAAAATTTTCACACCGTGTTTCGCCGGCTCTTCGGCGGGGGGCGGGCCGAGCTGCGCCTCACGGATCCCGACAGCATTCTGGATTCCGGCATCGACATCCTTGTACAGCCACCCGGAAAAAAACTCGAGAATATCGCCCTTCTGTCCGGCGGCTAGCGTAGTCTTACCGCCGTGGCACTCCTGTTCGCAACCTTCATGGTGCGCCCATCTCCCTTCACGTTGCTGGATGAGATCGATGCGGCTCTGGACGAACACAACGTGAGTCGTTTCGTAAACATGCTGCATGAGTTTGGGGAGCAGTCTCAGTTCATCGTCATCACCCACAACAAGAAAACCGTTGCCGGTGCCCGGACACTCCTGGGGGTGACGATGCAGGAGAACGGCGTCAGTCAGGTCGTCGCCGTCCGGATCGACGGAAATGGGGCGGAACCTATGGACGGCGCCGATGAGACGAGCGGTGAGATGGAACCGGCGTTGGAGTTCGAGGAGCCTGAATGAAACGGTGGATGCTCTGGGCGACCGGCGCCGGTGCAGTCGTGTTTCTGTTGCTGATCGGTATCGTGCTGCTCCGCCAGGAGCCCACGTCTACCGATGAGCGCGCCGGACGATACACGGAGCGGGAGCTGCTCATGCCGGGGGCGGAGTTTCGCTTTCCCGCTGTCGAAGATGAGCTGCTCACGCCGCAGCTGCGGTCGGTGGTGGATCCCGATGAACCGTTATCCCGGGAACGGGTAGACCAGCTGAAGATGGATTCCCTCGAAGCGTTGTACACTGACCTCAACCTGCGGGTAGAAGAGGTAGTGGAGGATCTCTTGTTTGAAGAGTGACCGAATCGGCATCGGTAGGATATGTCTTCTCGCACTCGGTAGCGCCCTGCTTCTGTTCTCCGGCTGTGTAACCGGTGGCGGAGGGGATGACAGCGCCGTGATCAACGAGCCGCCGCGCGGCCCGGCAGAACACACCGGAGACACCAAGCCGGTGACGGACGAGCCTCGAGAGTTCGGGCCAACCGTTCGTCATATGCCGGAAACGGCTCACCCGGACCGGGTGTGGCGTATTCCGGAGCCCGTTGCCGCCGAAGAGCTGAACGTATCACGTCTGGTGGCGCGTCCCGATTCACCCACACTCACTACGTTGGAGTTTCCGACGGTCCCTCAGCCGCGGCAGGAATCTCCGCAGGAACTCGAAATCCTCACCCCCGTGGTCCCTGCGGTGTTCCCGGATGCTCTGGAAGTAGAGCTGCCACATCCAGCTATTGTCCACGCGCGTGATCGCGAACAAGGTTCCCCTGAGGACCGTATCGATGACGAACCAGCGGTGGGTCCGGACCGTACCGCCTCGGGTGACCCCACCACCGCTCATGAACCGGCTCCTTCCTCTGAGTCAGGCCCTGCCGCTGAGCCAGGGGCCGCCTCTCAGCCGGCCCCCGCTGCTGAGCCAGGGACCGCCACCGCCCCGGCGCCCGAACCCGCGCCCGTTCCGGAGGACTCGAGAGCGGACCGCACGGTGGACCCCGGCGAATCGTTCGAGATTGCTCTTCCCGGGCTGAGCTGGGTATACCTCGGCGGCGGAGGTCAGTTCGATTTCATGGGCCGAACGATCGACGGTGATGAGACGGTGTTTTCGTTTGGCGGTTCCGATAGTTCCGGGGTTGCCCCAGGGACGCTCCTATTCGAGTCACAAAACCTGATTACCGGTGATCGATTTCAACATGAAGAACGGGTGCGGGTCGTGACTCCGGAGACGTCCGAGGACGCAACGGAGTCCGATCAATCGAACGGTACCTCCCAACCATCCGCATCCTCTACCGGTTCGTCTCGGTCAGCTGCCGGAGGTGCCGCCGCGCAGGCCCCCGGGGACACCGCAACGGACCTCTCACAACTATCGGAGATGTCCGGTGAGGAGCTCCTGGGACGGGTTGATCAACTTCATAATTCACAAGACTATGAAACGGTTCGGGCACTACTGGAAGAGATGCGTCATACCGGAGCGGGAGCCCAGGATGAGGTGCTGTTTCGCCTGGCCCGAGTGTATGAAACGCAGTGGGAGGGCCGCGACCTTCGGGCTGCCCGTGAATTGTACCAGCTGGTGGTGGATGACCACCCGTTAAGCCGAAGACGTGAGCACGCTCGAGAACGAATAGAATATATAAATCGTCATTTCTTCCATATTCGCTGATTGACATGGCCCGGTAGATTTCCTATAACTATCGTTCGACTCGTGGGACAATGATATATGCTTGACAAACTGAGTGATCGACTAACAGATAGCATGTGCTCCATCTCCGGCAAAAATCGCATTACCGAGAAGAACGTGCAGGATGCCGTTGAGGAGATCAAACTCGCGCTTCTCGAGGCCGATGTGAGCCTCAAAGTGGTGCGTCGTTTTGTCAGTCGGACACTCCGGGAGGCCACGGGGGAAACGGTGTTGCGATCGGTCACGCCGGGGCAACAGTTCGTCAAGGTCGTGAACGACAAACTCGTAGAGTTTCTCGGGGACGAGCGACAGGACCTCAATCTTCGCGGTCCCGACGTAATCAGCGTCATTCTGTTTGCCGGCCTTCAGGGGTCTGGTAAGACAACCACGGCGGCAAAGCTGGCTCGGCGCCTTTCCAAAGAAGGACGCAAACCGCTCTTGGTTGCGGCAGACTTAGTTAGACCGGCAGCGGTGGACCAGTTGCAGCAGCTCGGTCAGCAAATAGGGCTGCCGGTTCATGCGGAGCCGGGTAGCTCCGATCCTGTGGCGGTGGTAAAGGGCGCCCAGAAGCGAGCAAAAAAAGAGCTCTTTGACACGCTCATAATCGATACCGCCGGTCGGATGCAGATCGACGAAAAACTCATGGCGGAGATCAGGGCGGTTTCCAAGGTCGCGAAGCCGGATGAGCGGCTGCTGGTGGCGGATGCCATGACCGGCCAGAACGCCGTTGAAGTGGCAAAGGCCTTTCATGAAGAACTTGAGCTCACGGGCGTTATCCTGAGCAAGTTTGATAGTGATACCCGCGGCGGAGCCGCTCTCTCGATCAAGACGATCGCAGGGACTCCGATCAAGTTTATCGGTACCGGGGAGAAACCGGAGGACTTAGAGCCGTTTTATCCCGATCGCATCGCATCGCGCATTCTCGGAATGGGCGATGTGGTCTCGTTGGTCGAGAAGGCTCAAGAGACGATTGATGAGGACGAGGCTCTCCGAATCCAGCAGAAGATGGCGGGGGCAACGTTTACGTTGGAGGACTACCTGGAGCAGTTCCAGCGGGTCCGGAAGATGGGGTCGGTACAGTCCCTGTTGGATATGATTCCCGGAATGAAGGGCAATATCGATCCGGATCAGGTCGATATGGGCCAAATGAAGCGGGAAGAAGCGATTATTCTGTCGATGACGCCGGAAGAACGGAGAAATC